>NZ_JBFULL010000008.1:0-199584 GCF_056400345.1 Microbacterium sp. P5_B6
TTCCACGGGGGCGTCTGCCGGGAGGGTGACCGTGCCGCCGATGGGCGATCCGTATTCGAGGGCGGCGTCAATGCCGGACGCCTGAGCACCGGGACTCGTCGTGACCGCCGTAGCACTGCTGTAATCGACGGTGTTCTCGAAATACTCCGAAATGAGATTCACCGGCACAGACTGACYGGCGGCGGAATCCCAGTAGCTGGACGCCGAGAACTGCACACGGTAGTCGCCCGGCGGCAAGCCACCGATGGTGTACTGACCGGTTTCAGGGTCGATGTTGGAGTATCCGCCTGAGCCAGCACCATTCATCGGATTCGCCGAAACATGGACCGCGTTCACCCACTCCCCGGGAACGTCCTCCGGGAGGCTGACGGTGCCGGAGATCGAGGTGGTCTCTGACGCCTCGTACGCCGCTGCCGGCGTGATGCTTCCCCCGCCGAGTGCGATGACCAGGACGCCAACGGCGATGGCGAATGGGCGCCGAAGCGCGCCGCGCGAACTGCCCACGAAGACTCCTGCTGCGGTCAGAGGAAGAGCATCTGCCGCATCGTCGTCGCGCCTGCTCTTAGCCATGCGTGCCATCTCCCTTTTGTGATACCTGGTGCGATCTGCCAGCACGCACAGGCATTGACCGGTGCACGGGTTGCGGCGCCCCTCCTTCGAGGTAGCGCTGACAGCAGTGTCTCCCAGGGAAATCTATCATGTCCGTAAGGGTGCGCTAAACGAACTCTATTGCGACCGTGTTGTTCGTCTCGAGTGTCCCGACCGTGTTGCTCCCCGGCTTCGAATATCGCACGCGCGAGTGACGGCAGTTCGCACCCACGATATCCAGTGGCAGCCGGAGCTGAGGAAGTCGGCCCACCCCGACGAACTTGACGAGGAGATCGTCGAACCGGGCACCTCCTGCTTCACCGATCCGTCGGCGCGCGAGCGACTGTTACCGTCGAAGGATGACCGACCGGGCGCTGGCGAGAATCGTCGAACATCGCGCCGGGAAGTCCTGGTGCCTCTTCCTCGACCGCGATGGCGTCATCAACACCCGCATTCTCGACGGCTACGTCAGAAGCTGGGCGGAGTTCGACTTCGTACCCGGTGCCCTCGGTGCTCTCGGGACACTCGCACGATGGGCGCCTCACGTCGTCGTCGTCACGAACCAGCAGGGCGTCGGCAAAGGGCTGATGAGCCCTGTCGACCTCACGGACATCCACGACCGGATGCGCCGAGCCGTCGCAGAGGCCGGCGGCCGGATAGACGCCATCCAGTCCTGCCCGCACCTCGCAGGTGACGAGTGCGACTGCAGGAAACCCAACCCGCGGATGGCGCAGGCGTACCTCGACGCCCATCCCGAGATCGACCCGTCGTTGTCCGTGATGGTCGGCGACACGGAATCCGACATGGAAATGGGGCGACGGCTCGCGCGCATCACCGGCGGGTGCGTCAACGTCCGCATCGACGGACGCGAGGACCCGCTATCCGACGCGACGTACGGAAGCCTCACCGACTTCGCCGCGGCGGTCGGAGTGTTCCTCCCCGGTGCGGAAAGCGCGGAGGTTTACTCGGCGGAGTAGCCGAGCCCGTCTTCAATCGCCTGCATCAGAGAGTGGATCACGACGAGCTCGGACTCCTGGATCCGGTCTGCCCAACGGCTCGCTCCCAGCGCGAAGGCCACGTCCGCTACCTCGGCAAGCGGAGTGTCCGTCGTCCCTGACGAGGCGATGACGATTCCACCCGCGGCCTTCATGGCCTCCGCCGCACGGAGCACATTCGGAGACTTCCCACTCGTGCTCAAGGCGAGCAGCACGTCGCCCGGCCGGGCGAATGCCTCGATGAACTTCGAGAACACGAACTCGTACCCGTAGTCGTTCGCGACGCATGTGAGATGCGAGGGGTCCGATATCGCCATCGCGCGAAGCGGCGGACGACTCCCCCGGAATCGACCTGTCAGCTCCTCGGCGAAGTGCTGAGCATTCGTCATCGATCCGCCGTTGCCGCAGGCGAAGAGCGTGCCGCCGTCCCGCAGTGAGGTGACCATGACCCCGGCCGCGCGCTCGAACGCGTCAGCGAAGGCCGCGTCCTCCGCGAGAGCGGTCATCCGACGCGCATTCTCGAGGAGATTCTCCTGGGCAAGCCCCATGCTGTTTCCTTCCACTCCCCGCTGCGGCGTCAGCCGCGGCGGACCTGTTCGCCCTGCGACAGCCGGGTCGTCGATACTCCGTCGAGCAGGGACACGATGTGCACTCGACCGCCCCAGGCTTTCGCGTCGTCTCCGCCGACAACCTGATCGGGTCGGTAGTCCGATCCCTTGACGATCACATCGGGCTGAATTGCGAGGATCAGCGCGCGGGGGGTGTCCTCCTCGAAAACCGTGACGAAATCGACGAATCGGACCGCGTCGAGGACCGCCATGCGGTCGCTCTGCGGCTGAAGCGGGCGGGACGGTCCCTTCAGGCGAGTCGTGGAAGCGTCGGAATTGACACCTACCACGAGCACGTCGCCGAGCGATCGGGCTTCCTTCAGCAGCGCAACGTGTCCCGCGTGAAGCAGGTCGAAGACGCCGTTTGCGAACACCACTCGCTTCCCCGCCGCCTTTTCGACGGACACGAGCCGTGCCAGTTCATCCCAGTTCTCCACGGTGCCGGGACGACGCTCAGGAGACGCGTCGATGAGCATCTCGTTGAGGAGATCCACGCTCGTGACCACCGCGGTTCCCGGGCGCCCGCAGGCGATGCCCGCCGCCATGTTCCCGACTTGGACGGCCTGGAGCGTCGTGAGCCCGCTGGCGAGGCCGACTGCGATGCCGGCGATCATCGAGTCCCCCGCGCCGGAGACGTCGGAGACGAGGCGTGCGCGAGTGGGAATGCGTGTGCGCGCCGAGTCTTCGATCACCTCGACGCCGACGGCCGACAATGAGACGGCGAGCGATCCGATTCCATCCGTCATGAGCCGGTCGGCGATCGCGTCGAGCGTCGCGTCATCCGGCGCGGCCGCGTGGAGACCGGCCATGCGCACCGCTTCGGCGAAGTTCGGCTTGACGACCGTCGCGCCTCGATATTTGCCGATGTCCGATGACTTCGGATCGACGACCACCGGAATGCTGTGCCCCTTGGCGACCGTCATGATGCTGTCCACCAGGTCGTGATTGAGCATGCCCTTGGCGTAGTCCGAGATCACGATCGCCGTCGATTCGGTCCCGTGTGCGAGAGCTGCCTGGAGTGCCTGGAGCACGGACGCTGCGCCCACGGCATCCAATTCCACCGTGTCCTCGCGGTCGACCCGGACGATCTGCTGCTGGCCGGCCACGACGCGCAGCTTCTCGATCGTCGGCGCGGCGCCCCGCACGACCCGCGTCGCAGCGACGCCGGCAGCGGCCAAAAGCCGCTCCAGCTCGCGACCGGACTCGTCTTCGGCCCATGATGCGATCACGGTCGTCGTCGCACCGAGCGCGGCGATGTTCATCGCAGCATTCGCGGCGCCACCGGCGACGCTGCGGTCCTGTCGGACCCGCAACACGGGGATCGGCGCCTCGGGCGAGATCCTGCTCACGGTTCCGTCGACATAGCGGTCGAGCATCGCGTCACCGATCACGATGACCCGCGCCGCCTCGAAGCCGAGGACATGATGCGGAGTGATCGGCGGCAGAACAGACATGGGTGATCCAGACTTCCTCAGGCAGCACGGGCGGGGGCACGGACCGAACGAGCGTAGCCGACTCAGCTCACGGGTTCCCGGAGCAGCTGTTCCATCGCCGGCACGACCTCGAAGGAATGCACGGACAGAATGCAGTGCGGTTCGTCGGCCATGCACTCATCGACGCAGCCGGCCGCGGGGTGTTCCGGCTGAAGCACGACAGCACGACGGGACCAGGGGCCGAACCGCTCCGGCGCGTTGTCGCTCCAGGGGGACCCCGTCGCCGGATGGCAGGTCACGACCACAGTGGGGACGTCCAAGCTGCTCGCGATGTGGTGAAGCCCGGAGTCGTTCCCGAGGAACAGGTCACACCGCGAGATCGCAGCCGCACTTTCGCTCAGAGTGAGCGCGCCGGCGAGATCGGCGGCGACGATGCGCTGGTCGCGCAGCGCGGCGGTCAGTTCGGCGGCGCGCGTCTTGTCCATTTCGCCCCCGAGCACCAGCACGCTGATCGGGCGGGCCTCGGCAAGGCGGGTCATCGTGGCGAGGACCTCTTCGATGGGCCACTGTCGCTTGGCATTTCGAGCGCCGATTCCGACACCGATCACGAGGCCATGTTCCTCGGGCAGATGCGCCAGTTCGGTGGCGCGCCGCAGGTCGGTGGCATCGAAGAGTCCGGTCCCGATTGCGGGGCTCGAAGGCTGGGACCACGTAAGTCCGAGGTGCTGCGCAACGCGTCGCAACTGCTGGACGGTGAGCAAGGGCGTCTCGCCACGCGCGATCACGTCGGTGAGGAGCTGTGCCTGATCTCCCAGCCAGATCGGCTCCCGATCCGGCACGGGCGCGAACCCCACGATCGACCTGGCCCGCGACGCAACCGCGAGGTAGCGGACGGGCGTGTCGTCGAAGTCCCACCGCGGAAGCACCGCGAGGTCATAACCCCGAAGACCGAACCGACGGAGCCCCTGCCGTGCCGTGAGCACCTGTCGTTTCAGGGCGGAACCCTCGGTGATCGGCACCCAGGGGATGAGCCGGTCAACGGAAGGCGTCGCATGGAAGATCGTCGCGGGACCGGGCTTGACGACGAGGTGCAGCTTGGCGGCCGGCCACTGAGCCCGCATCTCTGCCAGCAGGGCGAGCGTGGTGACGGTGTCGCCGATCTCATCACTGCGCAGCAGGAGCACCCTCTTCGGAATCCGGCCGGGTTCCCAGGCTCGTCGGCGCGGTGCACCGAAGATCCGCATGAACGTCCGGGGGGACAGCGGATCCCGGTGACGGATGGCATTGATCTGCCACTCGAGCTTTCTGAGGAGGGTTCGTATCGTCATGCGTTCATCCACGTGGTCTGGTTGGAAGCGCTGGAGCGCGCGATTACCGGCGGCACCAGATCGGGGGGAAGCGATGAGCCGGGGCGTCGCCCACTGCACTGGTCGCGGTCGAGTCGTCGCAGAAGGATCACCGATACCGGCGGCAGGCCCATACGATCCTATCGTTGCGTTCGCGGTGCTTCCGCGGCCACCTCGGCGGCCGCCTCGTCGAGTGCGGCTGCCCGCGCATCGAATGAATGCTCGCGGCGGATCCGGTTGGATATCTCGGCCATCCGCTCGTCAGAGGGAAAGAGATCGTCCGGATCGCTCCGCAGCAGCTCGACGAGGTGCTCGGCGTCGCGGTAGGCGACCACCGCACCCTCGAAGACCTCCTCGATGCCCTCGACGGCCTCCGACACGACTCGTGCGCCGACGGCCACTGCGTCGAATGGCCGCATCGCGATGAAGCCCTCGCGCCGCATGGCCGGCCACTGGTCATTCAGCACGATCGCCGCGGTCTCGTACCGCGCGGGGAGGTCGGCGTTCGGGATCGACCGCGCCGCAATCGCGGACTGCGGGATGAATGGGCGCCAATCGGGCCCATAGACCCGCACCGGGATGCCGGCAGCCAACGGCGCCACGACGCTCGGCCTGGGGACGCCACGGGCAGTTCCCACGAAAACGATGTCGTCGCCCCGTCTGAGTCCTGCCGGCCGGAACTGATCGGTATCGGTCGCCTCCAGCAGCGTTTCGATCCGCAGTCCCCACCTATCGCTGGCCCGCTGCGCCCAGCCGACCGATGCGGCGAACACCCGGTCGAAACCCGCCACCTCGGTGCGCGAGACCTCGTCTGGATGACTGATGATCCACTCGATGCCCACTCCCCACCGAGGCGCGTCGATACGGTACGGCCCGCGGATGGCGACGCTCACATCGTCGAGATAGCCGGTTTCGCGGTCGCGAGCGTCGTAGGCGTCGATGACAACCATGTGCCCGCGCCGTCGAAGGGCGTTGGCCAGGCCCGTCGCAAAGTGGGTGTCGCCCCAGACAGCGCCCTGTCTGCCCGCTGGTGCGCAGATCTTGATGGCCCACCGGCGTGCGTCCGGGGTCGGGCGTCGCCAGGCGAGGACCGGCACCGGCCCATCCTGAGCCCCGGATCGCCATCCGAGAACATCGAACCCCGCGTCGGCGATGATGCCCTCGGCCCGCCGCCGATCCGCATCGACAAGCGGGGTCGCACCGCCCGACGCACGCCTGCCCCGAGGACGGAACGCGACCTCGGGCTCCTCCAGCACGGGAAGAACGTCCAAGAGGACGCGCGAAGGAATCCCCTGGAGTCCGAGCCTCGCTGAGAACGCCTCGAGCTCCCGGCCGCCCGCCGCGCTGACTCCGCCCGCAGCCCGGTAAGCGCGCAGGTCGACCGCGAACGTGCGTCCGGTCGCAAGCGGAACTTCCAGAACACGATCGGCGATAGCCCCGGCATCCTCGTGCGGGTGTTCGGAGAGGATTCGGTAGGGCTGTCCCGCACCTACTCGGGCAGCCCCGAGGCCCGCGAGCGTGCCGTCGAGTGCACGGTGCGCCGGAATCGCGCACGACGCCTGCGCCTCCGTCCAGAGCGCCTCGATCTCACTCATGCTGAACTCTGCACGCGCATCGAGCACCGCCAGCAGCCCATCGGGCCCTATCGCGGAGACTTCCTCCGCCAGCACGCTCCCCCACGTTCTCCGCGGACGGTGAAGCCGCACCGAGACGCCGGGCTCAATCGCAGCCAGTACCGACGCAGACACCCATTGCGAGGCATCCACTCCCACCATGGCGATCGACACCGCCGCCGAACCGGTCTGCACCAATCGCGCCGCCTGATCGAGCTTGCGGTGGTAGCGGCGATCCCGCGCCTGGACTAATCGGACGAGCCAGCGAGAAGCCGGTGGAGGCCCCGCAGGCTGAACCGCCTCGGGCCCGCCCGGCCGCCGACGGGTCCAGTCCCGGGCAGCGCGGATCGCAAGTTCTCTCAGTGCCGACACCGTCATGCGCGCCTCCCGGTCGCCCGCATGCAGGGTCAGCTCCAGCGAATGGTCGTTCCAGACCCGCTCCAGAGCAGGTGCGCCGTCGGCATTCGCGGTGCCGACGGCATCCCACCAGGGATGCACCGCTATTGTCGAGCGCTCTCCCACGAGATATGCGTAGAGCGCAGGGACCCGGAACACTTCCGGCAGACCTCCGCCGGCGAAGGTCTCATCGAACAGAGGATTCAGGCTCAGCCCCCTGCGAAAACCGCGGGCGACGTAGTGCCAGATCGCCGGGTCCCTGGCGACTCGGGCGATACCGAGCTGGGCCGCATAGAACTCGGCATCGATCAGACCCGACCGGCGGATGATCCACCACCACCAGAGGCGGTCTGCCGCCCGGACCAGCGCCCCGGCGACGGGCACCTCACGGGAGGCGCGGACGCGAGCTCGAAGACGCGCGATGTTCACGAGGGATCTGCGGCGCGCGGTCCGTCCGGTCGGCGAACGAGGGCGCGCAGACGCCGGAGTCGCCGCCACACCGGATGCCGCGCGTAGATCTCATCCACGATCCGGTGCTGCTGGACGGCCAGCTCGCGAGTCAGGTCCTCGCGGAGTCGCCGCTCGACCAGAGCGATGTACAGCGGCAATCCCATGCCGTTTTCCTCCACCCACCCACGCAGCTCCGCATCCCGCACCGCCAAATCGTCCCGCTCGTGAGCATCCACCAACTCATACATGCTGTTTCCCGCCGCGCCCCGGGCGTTCGGCCGCTGAGTCCAGTACGCGAGCGGGGTCCCTCCGAGGAAGGAGATCGGATGCTTGGCCGTCAGCCGGAGGTAGAACTCCCAATCCTCCACGGTGTCGATGCCTTCGTGGTAGTAGCCGACTTCATCGTGCAGCGAACGCCGGTAGAGGAACGAGATCGGCACTGCACGATTCATCGACAGGAGGCTCGTGAAGTTCACCGAGGTGAGCCCGTCCCAAAACGGTACGCGTGACGTCTCCACCCAGCCGTCCGCCTGCTCCTGCTCGTAGATGATCTCGGTCGCGACCATCACCCCGGCATCGGAAGGACTCGCATCAAGCAGTGCGACGGTGCGAGCGAGGAACTCGGGATGCCAGAGGTCGTCGTCGTCATGAAGAACGACGTAGGGCGCCTCTGCCATCCGCACTCCGGCATTGGCCGCCGCGCATCGGCCGCCTGGCGCGCTGGTGTCGAAGACCTGGACATTGTGCGCGATCGTCGACTCCCTGACCACTCCATCGACGACGGCTCGATCTCCCCCGTCATTGACGACGACCGTGGAGAAGTCCCGGAACGACTGGCTTGCGATGTCGGCGAGTGCGCGTCGCAGGAACGTGGGTCGGTCCTTGGTCCGCACGATCACGGCAACGCGGTTGGGCATCCGAAAAGCCTACCGTCGCCCCTCGATCGGCACGTGTGCGGCGCGTTGGCTACAGATCGGCGTGCAGCTGCCAGACCCTGTCGGCGGCATCGCGCCACGCGAAGACCCGCCCACGGTCACCCGCGAGCACGCCCAGCCGATCCGCCGCTGCGGTTGACCCCAGCGCCGAGGCCAACGCCTCACCGAGGGCGCCGGCATCCGGGATCACCAGCACACCGCCGTCGACGATGATCTCGCGGTGCACCGGCGACTGAGCCGCGATCACCGGCACGCCGAGCGTCAGCGCCTCAACCACTCGCCAGGGGAACGCGCCGCGCACAGCGGGTGCGACGAGCGCCACGGCCGCTCCGTACACCGCGGCGCGGTCAGCAGCATCGAGCGCCCCTCTCACATTCACATTTCTGTCGGCGATTCCGGCGGCGGCAGCGAGCTCCGCGACAGCGGGCTCTTCGCCCTCGCCCGCATCGATCACCAGCACCGGCACATCGAGGCCGGATTGCACGACAGCCGCGAACCCGAGCGCCAACCCATCCGAGGCCGCCACGCCGCCCGACAGGAGCACGAAGCCCTCCGGCACATCGAGCACCCGGCGCCGCCCGACCTCGTCCGAGGGAACGGCGAACCCCGAAGGCGCCGCTCCCGCGATCACCCGCACCCGCTCCCCCAGCTTCGGCGCAAGCTCCTCGAGCCGCGCGGCCATGGAGTGCGTCGGCACCACGACGGCATCCGCGTGCTTCACCGCCCGCTTGAGCATCGCCCGCTGCCAGGCGACGGACGTCCGCGACAGCTCGTCCGGAGCCTCCCACGCACGAAGATCCCAGATCGTCACGACGGTCTGGTCGTTGTCATGGACGCGGTCGTGCTTCACGAGTGGCGCGAACAGCGTCGGCGAGTGCAGCATCCCGCCACCGACCCCGGTGGCGACGCCCAGCTGGAGCGCGGCAGCCAGCTCGCGGCGCGCGAGGGCGACCTTGTGCAGGCGGGCGAGGCCCGGCACTTCGGCAGCAACCACGTCGACGCGATCGGCGGAGACCCCGGGCACGATCCCCTCGACCTCGCAACCGGCAGGCGCACCGGCCACGAGAGCCCGCGCGAGCTCGCGCGCCGCCGACGCCAGATCAGGGTCGGTCGGTGCCGCGACCTGATCGAGCATCACACGCAGGGTCGCGACCATCGTCAGCCCCCCGACGGAGTCGGCGACGGTGGATGCAGCGTGGTTTGGATGAGCTGCCGGATGTACGCGTAATCGGGGTCGAGCTCGTCGATTCCGCTTTCGGGGGTGAGCTCCAGCGTTGACACGGGCTGCTCCTTCGCCTTGAGGGCGAGGTCGGCGAAGTACGGGAGCATCGACTGGGGCAGATCGGTTTCGACGATGGCGGTGCCGGCGGCGGCGATCTCGTTGAACCGCGTGAGGACGGTGGTCGGCGTGAACTGGGCGAGGATCGCCTCCTGCAGCTCTCGCTGACGCTTCATCCGGTCCCAGTCGCTCGTCGTGTACCGCGATCGGGCGTACCACTGCGCGGTGTCGCCGTCCATGTGCTGCGCGCCGGCCTCGATCCAGCCCGTCGCCCACTCCTCGGCGGATTGCCCTTCGTACGCGGGACCGCCGCCCTCCGGAAGGCGCTGCTCCACGGTGATGTCGACGCCGCCGAGCGCGTCGACGAGCGCCGCGAAGCCGTGCATGTCGATGAACACGTAGTACGGGATGTCGATGCCGAGGATCCCCTCCGCCGCATCCTTCGTCGCCTCGACCGCGGGTGTTGATCCCTGCGAGACAGCATCCGGGTACAGCTCATTCCCGTCGCGGCATACCTCGACCTCGGTGCGCAGCTGGTTGATGCCGCTGCCCCATCCGCACGTCGGGTCGGAATGGCCGGAGTGCACGTCCGGGTAGAGGTCCTTCATCGGCCCGTCGGCGAATGGGAAGTGCGGGATATCACGCGGGATGCCGGTGATGTGGACTGCTCCGGTGTCGGCGTTCACGGACACGACCGAGATGCTGTCGTAGCGCATGGAGTCGCGGCCCTCACCGCTGTCGGCACCCAGGAGCAGGATGTTGTAGTAGCCGTCGGAAGGAGGAACTGACGCCGCGCTCGCACCGAAGATCGAGCCGAGCGTGTCGCGCAGGCCGCCGGCGACCTGGGCCGCGTACACCGCTCCCCCGCCGGAGAGCACGAGCAGCATCACCGAGACCCCCGCGATCGCGAAGCGGGCCCCGCGCCCGGTCCGGACGAGCCGAACGAGCCGCAGCGTGTCGATCGTCAGGACCACCCACAGCACTGCATACGCGAGGAGGACCGCCTGCGCGGCGAGGAGGAAGAACCAGTTGGTCGCGAGGGTCACGAACGCGGTCCGCCATACCAGGGCCGACAGGATGCCGAGCACCGCCAGCCCCCACATCACAAGGGTCGCGGTGACCCCGATGCGACCGAGCCTGCGATTGCCGGCGACGACCTGCGCCGACCCCGGCAGCAGGAAGTTGAGCAGGACCAGCCACCAGCCGCGCCGGGTCATGAATCCACGCGACGAGGCGTCCGGGTAGCGAAGCGGCTGCTCCTCCACGACACTGCGGGGAACGGATGCGGCAGGCCGCGGCGACCGCGGCGGGCTCATGACGCTCACAGGGACTCCTTGAGCCGCTGGTTCTTCGCCTCCACCTGCGCCTCGAGGTCTCGCGCGTACTCCTCGACGCGATCGCCGAGTTCGGCATCCGATGTCCCGAGAATGCGGGCCGCGAGGAGGCCGGCGTTCTTCGCGCCGCCGATCGACACGGTGGCGACGGGGATCCCGGCGGGCATCTGGACGATGCTGAGCAGCGAGTCCATGCCGTCGAGGTATGCGAGCGGCACCGGCACGCCGACGACGGGAACGGCGGTGACGGACGCGAGCATTCCGGGGAGGTGAGCGGCGCCGCCGGCTCCCGCGATGATCACGCGGATGCCCCGCGCCCGGGCCTCACGGCCGTAGCGGAGGAGCTTGTCGGGCGTGCGGTGGGCCGAGACCACCTCGACTTCGTGGGCGATCCCGAAATCGGTGAGCACCTGCGAGGCATCGCTCATGACGCGCCAGTCCGAGTCGGAGCCCATCACGACGCCGACGATCGGTGCATCCGAGGAATGAAGGGGGCGAGTCACTCGTCAAGGCTAGGGCGCGAGGCTGGAAGATCCCCGCAACGCCGCGGGCGTCGGCCAGACCCGCCCCTCCCCGCCTCAGTCGAGGAAGTGGGACGCCGCGGCTCGCGCCTGGTAGACGATGTCGTCGAGATCGTCGCCCACCATGTTCACGTGGCCCACCTTTCGTCCGGGCCGGGGCGCCTTGCCGTAGGTGTGGACCTTGACCGCCGGGTAGGCCTCGAGAGCGGCCGGGAAGCGGTCGTCGAGCGTCCCGTCGACCGGCCCGCCCAGGATGTTGACCATCACCGTCCACTCGGCGCGGGGCGAGGTGTCCCCCAGCGGAAGGTCGAGCACCGCCCGCAGGTGCTGCTCGAACTGGCTGGTGACGGCGCCGTCCTGGCTCCAGTGGCCGCTGTTGTGCGGCCGCATCGCCAGTTCGTTGACCAGCAGCCGCTCATCGGTGGTCTCGAAGAGCTCGACGGCCAGCATCCCGGTGACATCCAGGCCGCCGGCGATGGCCGCACCGATCTGCGCGGCGACCTCGAGGCAGCGCTCGCTCGCGTGGGGTGCAGGGGCGATGACCTCCGCGCAGACGCCGTCGCGCTGCACCGTCTCGACGACCGGATAGGCGATGATCTGGCCGGAGGGCCGGCGGGCGACCTGCTGTGCGAGCTCCCGCGAGAAGTCGACGAGCTCCTCCACGAGCAGCGCACCGCCTCGGGCATCCTCAGCGAGCGCAGCGAACCAGTCGTCCGCCTCGGTCCCCGCAGAGACCACGCGCACACCCTTGCCGTCGTAGCCGCCGCGAGGCGTCTTCACGACCGCGCGACCGCCGTGGGCATCGAGGAAAGCCTGGAGCTCGTCGGGTCCGGTGACGGCCGCCCACTCGGGCTGCGGCATCCCCAGCTCGTCGAGACGCGCCCGCATGACGAGCTTGTCCTGCGCGATGCGCAGCGCGCCCGGGCCCGGGCGGACCGTCACACCGGCATCGACGAGGGCCGAGAGGACGTCCTGCGGGACGTGCTCGTGATCGAACGTGATGACGTCGACCTCGCGCGCGAATGCGAGCACGATCTCGGCGTCTCGGTAGTCCCCCACGGCCGAGGCCGCAAGGGACGCGGCCATCCCCTCGTCCTCGGCGAGCACGCGGAGCTCGACTCCGAGCTCGACGGCAGGCGCGATCATCATGCGGGCGAGCTGACCGCCGCCGACGACTCCGACACGCAAAGGCATGGGACTCCCTCTCTCACGGAACCTCCATCATCCCGCACGGGAGGCCGCCCGCGAGGTCAGGGGCTGGGCGGCATCTGGGGCAGCGGAAGCTCGCGATGCGCCAGGATCTGGTTCACCTCGACCTGGTCGACGAGGCATTCATTCACGAGATCGGCACTCGGGATGTTCGCGAGCCGCATCGGCTCGTCGACGCCGTTGGAGAGCACGAGAGTTCCCGCGCGCCACACACGCTGGAGGGGACCGCGAGTGAGCTGGATCGCGTAGCCGCGCACGTGGGTCAGCTCGCGGCGTCGCGGCACGAAGACGCCCGAGCGCTCGATCACGCGCTTGGTCGTGATCGTCCAGCGGCGCGACCACCACGCGAGAAACGGCAGCAGCACCAGGAAGAACAGCACGACGGCTGCGGCGGTCAGCAGCATCCAGTTCTCGAACGGCGCAGGCAGGTTTCCGTAGAAGAAGCCGACCGCGCCCGCGACGGCGATGACCACGAGCGCCGACCAGAAGAGCCGGCGCGCATGACTGCGGAACTCGGCCACGCGAAGCTCGGGGGTGGGCACGCCCGGTGCCGGGGTCTGGGGTCTTCCCCCGAACGTCGCCGGCTGGGTCATGCTCCCATTGTGGAGCGAGCGGCGGACACTGTGGTGCTCACCCGCCGAAATCCACCCGGACGACCCCGCGGTCGCCGGTCAATGCCTTCGCAACGACGAGCTCACCGGACGTGGACGACATCCCCTGCCGACACCGCAGCCAGGGAGGTTTCGTCGACGACCACCAGCCGGCCCTCGATGTCGATCGCCGAGGCCCTGCCCTCGAGCTTCGACCCGTCCGGGAGGGAGACGACCACGTCACGGCCGACGGTGGAGCAGAGCGCCTCGATGTCGGCCAGCAGCCCTGCGGCGACAGCATCCCCTCCCGCATCCGTCAGTGCCGTCAACTGGGCATCCACCTCGCGCACGTAGTCGGCGAGCAGACGGTCTTCGTCGCAGACGAGGCCGGCGGCTTCGAAGGACGTCGCGGTGGGAAGGGGGAGGTCGGTACGCGGCATGCGCGTGTTGACACCCGCCCCGATGACCACGGCGTCCGGGTGATCCGGAACCACCTCGGCGAGGATGCCGCAGATCTTCGACCCGTCCAGCAGCACGTCGTTGGGCCATTTGAGGTCTGCCTCGTGCCCGGTGGTGAGCACCTGCTCCCTGATCGCCCGCGTCATGGCGGCCCCGGCGATGAGCGGGATCCACCCGCGCGCCTGCACCGGCAGATCGGGCACGCGGACGACGAGCGAGACGGCGAGCGCGGTGCCCGGCGGTGTGGTCCAGGTGCGATCGAGCCGCCCGCGACCGGCTCGCTGATCGTGCGTGAGGAGGAGCGAGAGGTGCGGCCACTGCTCGGGATCGTTGATGACGGCGTCCACCACGTCCTCGTTGGTCGACCCGGTCGACTCGACGACCTGGACACGGGGACTCACGGCGGCGGCGAGAGGAAAGCCTTCGGCGGGCATCGACATGCTCGACACCCTACGCGCCGCGCGCATGCGACCGCGGGGCTTGACGGCGGTCGGCGGACCGAGACGGCGGTCGCGACCGGCACAGACACGGAACAGCGGATGCCGCCACCCCTTGTGCGAACCCTCCAACGGGTTGCCTGCCCCCGCCGATAGTCTGGAAAGCGTGACCGACCAGCCCGACCTCTTCACGACCGCCGGCAAGATCGCCGACCTCCGCGCGCGCTACCAGGAGGCCGTCGTCGACGCGGAGCTGGCAGCGCACGCGAAGCAGAGCGCGAAGGGCAAGGGGACGGCTCGCGAGCGCATCGAGCAGCTCGTCGACACCGGCTCGTTCGTCGAGTTCGACGAGTACGTGCGGCACCGCACGACCGCGTTCGGCATGGACAAGTCGAGGCCCTACGGCGACTCGGTGGTCACGGGCGTCGGCACGATCCATGGCCGCACGGTGGCCGTCTACGCGCAGGACTTCTCGACCTTCGGCGGATCGCTCGGCGAGGCGGCCGGCGACAAGATCATCAAGATCATGGAGTTCGCGATGCGGGGCGGCATGCCGTGCGTCGGGATGCTCGACTCCGGCGGCGCCCGCATCCAGGAGGGGGTCATCGCCCTCGGCAAGTACGGCGAGATCTTCCGCCTCAACACCGCGGCATCCGGTGTCATCCCGCAGATCTCGATCGTGATGGGCCCCGCCGCCGGCGGCGCGGTCTACTCCCCCGCCCTCACCGACTTCGTCGTGATGGTCGACAAGACCAGCCAGATGTTCGTCACCGGCCCCGACGTCATCAAGACCGTGACCGGCGAGGACGTCGGCATGGAGGAGCTCGGCGGCGCCTACACGCACAACACCCGCTCCGGGGTCGCCCACTACCTGGCCGAGGACGAGGAAGACGCGCTCGACTACGTCCGCACCCTCCTCAGCTTCCTGCCCGACAACAACATGTCGGAGCTTCCGGTGTACGAGTCCGGGTTCGAATGGGAGACGACGGATGCCGATCGCACCCTGAACCACGTCATCCCCGACTCCCCCAACCAGCCGTACGACATCCACACCGTCATCTCGCACATCGTCGACTCGGGCGAGTTCCTCGAGGTGCAGCCGCTGTTCGCACCGAACATCGCGATCGGCTTCGGCCGGATCGAGGGTCGCACGATCGGGATCATCGCGAACCAGCCCTCGCAGATGGCCGGCACGCTCAACATCGAGGCCGGCGAGAAGGCGAGCCGCTTCGTCCGGTTCTGCGACGCCTTCTCGATCCCGATCGTCACGCTCGTCGATGTGCCCGGCTATCTTCCGGGCACCGATCAGGAGTGGACCGGCGTCATCCGCCGCGGCGCGAAGCTCCTGTACGCCTACGCCGAGGCGACCGTTCCGCTCGTGACCGTGATCCTCCGCAAGGCCTACGGCGGCGCATACATCGTCATGGGCTCGAAGCAGCTGGGCGCCGACGTGAACCTGGCCTGGCCGACGGCCGAGATCGCCGTCATGGGCGGTCAGGGCGCTGTCAACATCCTCTACCGGGGCGAGATCAAGCGCGCGGAGGAGGCAGGCGAGGACGTCGCCGCGGTGCGCACGCGCCTCGCGAACGAGTACACCTACAACGTGGCTTCGCCGTTCCTCGCTGCCGAGCGCGGCGAGCTCGACGGCATCATCGAGCCTGCCCAGACGCGCGTGTCGATCGCCAAGGCGCTGCGGGCCCTCCGCGGCAAGCGCGCGAGCCTTCCGCCCAAGAAGCACGGGAACATCCCGCTGTGAGCGCCGAGGGGAGCCACCCCGCCGACGGCATCACCGTCGACGTGCTGCGCGGCGCGCCGACGGATCTGGAGCTCGCGGCTCTCGTGGCCGTCGTGAGCGAGGCCTACGTCGAGGAAGCCGCCGCCGCCGTGGCGGACGAGACCGCCGTGCGCTCGGCCTGGTCGGTCAGCCAGCGGTCGTTCCGCGAGCCGCTGCGCCGAGAGGTCGGCTGGACCCGGGGCTGAGGCTTCCGGCGCGGCTCTCGACGCCGTTGTGTCCCCCGAAATCCCTCCGATTTGTCCCCCGAAATACCTACAGACGCCGTGCGTGCGCCCCGGGATACTTGAACTGCTGGAACGCTTAGGCGTTCGGCTGACCTGACTGTCCCAAGCAGCTTCAGGCTCGGCCACGCGGACGGTTTTCGGGTAACTGTCCGCACGGCGGGGGGCTGGCGTTCTGCCGCCCCCCGCCACTTCGATTCCGCTCCCCGCCCCGGTTCCCCTCCCCCACCGGGACGGGGAGCGAGTTTGCCTCCGGGCAGCGGCGCGGCACCGTCAGGCGCCGACCCGATCAGTCGGGATGCTCGATCTCGTGCCAGAGCTCGACGACGTCCTCATCGGCGTGGCCCGAGGCGGCCGCCGAGCGGCCGACGACGGTCACGGCGACGTGCTCGTCCGGCGACGTGCGGATGTACAGCCGGTCCGACTGCGAGGTGCTGACGGTCTCGGCGAGCTGCGCCCGGATGAGTGCGAGGGACGCGGCATCCGTTCCATCCAGACCGCCCTCGTCGAGAACCGTGACGGTCGCACCGCGGCGGCGCGCCGCCTCCAGCTGCGACCGGACCTCGTCGTCGAGCAGGCGGGGGCCGCGCATCTCGTCGCGGAGCGCCCCCTCGGCGACGCGCGCTTCGAGCCTCTGCTGGTCGTCCAGCCGGCCCCCGGTGGCCACCGTGCGGCTCAGGACCGGTCCAGCCACGGCGAGCGCACGCTGCACCTGCACACGGCGCTCGCGCTGCCGGCCGGCCTGAGACGCCTGCCAAGCGGATGCTGCGCGCTGGAGCTGCGCGAGGTGAGCGGTGTCGCGCGCCGCCCGGTCGATCGAGAACAGCAGCAGCTGAGCGACGACCACCCAGACGATCGAGCCGACGAGACCCAGCTGCAGCGCGGGGACCACGCCCATCCATGCCATCGCCGCCGCGGCGAGGACCACGATCCCGGCCCAGGCCACCAGCGGGCGGCGACGGACCATGACGATCGTCATGAGCACGCCGATCCCGCCGAGATACCAGGTGGCGAACGGCTCGGTCCGTGAGTCGGCACCGACTCCGAGCGCGATGCTGCTCGGCACGAGGACGGCGCACGCGAGCGCGAGGACACAGGCCCAGCGGGGCAGAGTCGTCGGGCCCCGCACGCCGACCGGCGGCGACGGATGCTCCCCGTCGGCGCGAGGTGCCTCACGCGGGTCCCAGAAGATGCAGAGCCAGGTCGTGATGAGATACATGCTCAGCGCGATCACGATCACGATCGGGTAGGCGACCGCCGCCGTCCACGCCAGCCCGCGCACGGCGAGGTACGCGGTGAAGGCGACGCCGAGCGACACCAGCACGGTGCGGACGCTGATCACGGGCCCGCCTCTCGCCAGTCCAGCCGCACCGTCGTGCCGCGTTCGCCCGAGATGATCCTCGCCGTGCCTCCGACGGCCGCCACCCGCGCGATGATGGATCCCCGGATGCCGAGCCTGTCGTCCGGGACGTCCTCGAGCGTGAAGCCGGCGCCGTTGTCGCGCACTTCGATGCGCACGCGCGCGGGGTCGGGCAGGGCGCGCACCGACAGCGCGAGTCCTTCCCCGTCGGCGTGCTCGACGGCGTTGGTGATGGCCTGCATAGCGGCGAGCGACAAGGCCCGCGCGACGCGCCCGGGCACGATGGCACGGTCGCCCATGATCGTGCGCTCGGCGGTGACCTCGACCCCCAGCTCGTGCGCGACCTTCTCGATCCGATCGGCGATGGTCGCGGCATCCGTCGGCTCGTCGGTGCCCTCTTCGGGATCCTGCTCGGCGTTCGCGAGGCGCGTGAGGGCCTCGCGCGCCATCGTCACCGCGAGCGCGCTCTCGCGATCGGTGTGGGCGCGCTCAGCCGCGATGAGCGCCGCGAGGACGCTGTCGTGCATCAGCGCGGCGACCGCGATGCGCTCCTCCTCGGCGGCGTCGGCGGCGGCAGCGGCCGCATACGACTCGACGGCGCGCATGCGCGTCTCATCGACGTTCGCGGCGATCCTGCGGAAGAGCCACGCGAGGGCGAGGATGATGCCGCCGAGGATCAGCGCGAACGACACGTCCAGCACGACCGGGACCCAGTACTCGCCACCGAACCCACCCTGGATCAGCCGCACCGTCCCGAACGCCAGCGGGAGCAGGATCGTCCAGGCGAGCTGCAGGGTGAACGGGAACGCCAGCACCCCCGCGATCGTGGCGACGTTGACGAGGTACCAGATCCAGGGCTCGGTGACCGGATCGGGGCTCGAGCCGAGCGTCGCGAAAGGCCAGAGGACGAGCGCCGCCAGGTATGCGAGCGCGAACAGGGTCGCGAACGCCTTGACCCCCCGCCCGATGAAGCAGGCGATCACCATGAGCGCGAGCGTGCCGAACGTCACGACGACGAGCGAATTGTGCCATCCGGGGGCTTCGTCGCCCGGCGCGAGCGACGCGAGGAACGCCTGGAGGCCGAGCACGAGCGACCCGACGCCGGCGGCGACGCCGATCGAGCGCTCGATCCGGCGGCGCGTGAACGAGCCCAGTCCGGCGGTCGTCTCCCGCGTCTGCGGAATGTGGCCCCAGGCGTCGGCGAGCACCGCCGATTCGGCGTCAGCCGTCACCCGCACCGCCCCCGGCAGGCTGCGACAGGATGCCGTCCTCCATCGCACGCCTCAGCAGGTCGACCTTCGTCGGCGCCGGGCGCCCGACTTCCACGTACTTGATCCGCACCCGCGTGATGTTCTCCTTCGCGGTGGAGTACGCGACGCCGAGGCGCTCGGCGACGACCTTGAGCGGGAGTCCTGCCGCGTAGAGGCGCAGCACCTCGCGCTCGCGGGTGGAGAGCTGGGCGTCCGCGAAGGCACGGTCGCCGTCGACGGCACTCGCCCACTCGACGTTGTTGAGCGGCTCGCCGTGCGCGACCGTGCGGATCGCCGCGATCACCTCGCCGATCGGCGAGGCCTTGCTCACCACGCCGGCCGCACCGGCCGCCAGAGCTTCGCGCACCGCCGAGGGCCGGTCGGCGACACTGTGGATGATCACGCTCGAGCCGTCGGAGGCGAGCCGCCGGACGTTCTCGGTGACCGTGGTGCCGTCTCCGAGCGTCAGGTCGAGGACGACGACGTCCGCCGGCACCGCTCGACTGAACCGCCGCCAGTCGAGATAGTCGGTCACGGTGCTGCCCGAGAAGACGACCGCCTCGCTTCCCCCTCGCGCGCACGCGGCCTCGAGCCCGAGCCGCACGGACTCGTGGTCGTCGATGAGGGCCACACGCGTCATGCGGCCAAATCTAGCGTGCGGCGGCTGCCCGGGTGAGGGTGGCGAGGGCCTCGATGTGGTGCGAGTTCGGGAAGAGGTCGAGCGCGCTCACGTGAGAGGCCTCGTAGCCGGCGGCCCGGAAGGTCGCGAGGTCCCGCGCCAGCGCCACGGGATCGCATGCCACGTAGACGACGGTCGCGGGACCGAGCGCCGCCACACCCTGGACGACCTCGCGTCCGGCGCCGGAGCGCGGCGGGTCCAGCAGCACGACACCGCCCGACAGCCGGTCCCGCTGCACCTCGGATGCCTCGTCCTCCAGCCAGGCGACCCAGCGGTCGACGCGCGCCGTCTCGGCCCTGGCGCCCACCCACTCGGCCAGGTTCTCGCCGGCGCGCTCGGTGGCCCGCGCGTCGGACTCGACAGTCGTCACCCGGGTCGAGGGTCCGCCCAGCTCGCCCAGCGTCGCCGCGAAGAGCCCCACGCCGCCGTAGAGGTCGAGGTGCCAGGCATCCGGATCCACCGAACCTGCCTTTCGAAGCTCGTCCGCCACGAGCTGGGTGAGCGTCTGCGCGGCACGTCGATGCACCTGCCAGAAGCCGCCCGCGTCGACCCGGAAGGAGCGGCCGGCAACCTCCTCGACAACGACCTCCTTGGCAGCCTTGTTCTCGACCGGGGGCTGCGGCCGCGACGAGCGCCCGCGCCCACGACCGGCGGGGCGCCGCGGCGCCTTGGGCGTCTCGGGACGTGGGATGACCCGCACCCGCCCATCAGCGGGCTGCACCAGGTCGACCCGGCCGGGCCGCGCCGAGTCGAGCCGCCGCGCCGCCTCGGCGACCTCAGCTGTCGCGAGCGGGAGATCCTCGACCGGGATCACGCGGTGGCTCCGCGCGGCGAACGGGCCGATGCGACCGTCGTCGTCGACGTGCAGGCTGACCCGGGTGCGCCAGCCCGTGCCGTCGGCGGACTCCTCGGCGGGTGCGGCGAGTGACACCGGAAGGTCGAGCTTGCCGATGCGCGTCAGCGCGTCCGAGAGGACGTGTCTCTTGAGTTCGCGCTGATGCTCGAGCCGGATGTGACCGAAATCGGCGCCGCCGGGGCGCTCCTCCGGTGCCACGTCCACATCGGCCGCGCGCCACACGTGCGGGCGGCGGTGGGGCGAAGCATCCAGGATCTCGATCGCCTCGCCGCGCCAGAAGCTGCGCGAGTCGCCCGATGCGCCGGCATCCGTCAGCCTGACGCGGACGCGCTCGCCCGGGATGGCGTCCGGCACGAAGACGACCCGGCCCTCGTGGCGTCCGACGAAGACGCCGCCGTGGGCGACGTCCGTGATGTCGAGGTCGATGAAGTCCGCATGCATGCCTTCGACTCTCGCACAGGAGTGGCGGCGATCCCTGGGCGATGTCCAGCCGCGCTTCGCCGGCGTGACCTGATCGATCTCGGCCGTTCAGACCCCCGGCGGTAGCGTGGGCGCATGCGCGTGCTGCTCGCCTCGACCTCGCCGGCTCGGCTCATGCTCCTGCGGCAGGCGGGCATCGAGCCGGAGACGGCGGCTCCGGATGTGGATGAAGAGGCCGTCATCGCGGCGGTCGAGGCATCCGAGGGGCGAGTCCTCACGCCGTCAGAGCACGTGCTGCTGCTCGCTCGGCGGAAGGCGGCGGACGTCGCGGCCCGCGTGGCGGAGGACGACCCCGCCTTCGACGGCATCGTCATCGGGGGCGACTCGATGTTCGAGCTCGGCGGCGAGGTGCTCGGCAAGCCGTACACGGCCGAGGCCGCCACGGCGCGGTGGAGGGCGATGCGGGGCCGCACGGGCGTGCTGCACTCCGGGCACTCGGTGTACCGCCTCCAGCCCGATGCAGTGCCGCAGGAGGCGCATGCGGTGGCCGAGGCATCCGTCACCTTCGCCTCGGATGTCACGGATGCCGAGATCGCCGCGTACGTCGCCTCGGGCGAGCCGCTGCACGTGGCGGGCGCGTTCACGATCGACAGTCTCGGCGGAGCGTTCATCGAGCGGGTCGAAGGGGATCCCTCGACCGTGGTGGGAATGTCGCTCTCGACGCTTCGGGGCCTCGTCCGGGACCTCGCCGTCGACTGGCCGGACCTCTGGTCCGCCTCGTAGACGTCCCCACACCTTTCTGGTTGTTTCTTGTGCAGGGCGACCAAAGGGGCACCCCCTGCCCTGGGTAGGCTGGCAAGATGCCCAAGATCGCCAAGGTCCTTGTCGCGAACCGCGGCGAGATCGCCGTCCGTGTCATCCGTGCGGCGCGCGACTCGGGCAGAGCCTCGGTCGCCGTCTACGCCGACCAGGATCGCGACGCCCTCCACGCGCGTCTCGCCGACGAGGCGTACGCCCTCGAAGGCGCGACAAGCGCCGAGACGTATCTGTCGATCGAGAAGATCCTCTCCGTCGCCCGCCGCGCCGGCGCCGACGCGGTGCACCCCGGCTACGGGTTCCTCGCCGAGAACGCCGAGTTCGCGCGCGCTGTCATCGCAGCCGGTCTCGTGTGGATCGGCCCGAGCCCTGATGCGATCGAGGCACTCGGCGACAAGGTGACCGCCCGTCACGTGGCCGAGAAGGTCGGCGCCCCGCTCGCCCCCGGTACCCCTGGTCCGGTGTCCGGCGCCGCGGAGGTGCTGGAGTTCGTCGAGGTGCACGGCCTTCCGATCGCCATCAAGGCCGCCTACGGCGGCGGCGGTCGGGGCCTCAAAGTCGCCCGCACGGTCGACGAGGTGCCCGAGCAGTTCGAGTCGGCGACGCGTGAGGCCATCTCGGCCTTCGGGCGCGGCGAGTGCTTCGTCGAGAAGTACCTCGACAAGCCGCGTCACGTCGAGACCCAGTGCCTGGCGGATGCGGCCGGCAACGTCGTGGTCGTCTCGACGCGCGACTGCTCTCTGCAGCGCCGGCACCAGAAGCTGGTCGAAGAGGCTCCCGCGCCGTTCCTCTCGCCCGAGCAGAACGAGACGCTGTACTCGGCGTCCAAGGCCATCCTGAAAGAGGTCGGCTACGTCGGAGCGGGCACGTGCGAGTTCCTCATCGGCGCCGACGGCACGATCTCGTTCCTCGAGGTCAACACTCGACTGCAGGTCGAGCATCCGGTCTCAGAAGAGGTCACGGGCATCGACCTCGTGCGGGAGCAGTTCCGCCTGGCCGAAGGCGAGGAGATCGGCTACGACGACCCCGAGCCCGTCGGGCACTCGATCGAGTTCCGCATCAACGGCGAAGACCCCGGTCGCGGGTTTCTGCCGCAACCGGGGCCGATCAAGGTCTTCAAGACGTTCGGCGGCCCCGGCATCCGCCTCGACTCCGGCGTCACGGCCGGCGACAGCGTGAGCGGAGCCTTCGACTCGCTGCTCGGCAAGATCATCGTCACCGGCCGCGACCGCGCCGAAGCCCTCGAGCGCTCGCGCCGCGCCCTCGACGAGTTCGAGGTCGGAGGGCTGCCGACAGTGCTGCCGTTCCACCGCAAGGTGGTGCGCGACCCCGCCTTCACTGCCGAGGACGGCACGTTCGGCGTCTTCACGCGGTGGATCGAGACGGAGTTCGTCAACGACATCCCGCCGTGGGACGGGGAGCTCGACGGCCCGAAGCCGGCCGAGAACCGCCACACGGTGGTGGTGGAGGTCGGCGGCAAGCGCCTCGAGGTCAGCCTGCCCGACCGCATCGTCGCGACACCGGCAGCGGGGCGCCCCGCCGCCGTCCCGCCGTCACGCCGCTCCCACGCGCAGACCGTCGTCGCCGGCGCATCGGGAGATGCCGTCAAGTCGCCGATGCAGGCGACGATCGTCAAGGTCGCGGTCGAGGACGGCCAGTCCGTCGTCAAGGGCGATCTCGTCGTCGTGCTCGAGGCGATGAAGATGGAGCAGCCGATCCAGGCGCACAAGGACGGCGTGATCGGCGCGATCAACGCCACCGCCGGCACGACGGTGTCCGCCGGTCACCAGCTGCTCACGATCTCCTGAGGGCTGCTCGCCCGTCTGCTCGAGGGCGACCGGATGCCGGGGCAGAGGCATCCGTCGCATCCGACCTGGTCAGGCGCCGCCGTAGATCGTGTGGTCCACGACGTGCATGGCGCGGGCCGCGTCCGTGATGCTTCCCGAGAGCGATGGGTACACGGCGAAGACGCGGGACACCTGATCGACCGTCAGCCGGCGCTCGACGGCGATCGCGATCGGGTAGATGAGCTCAGATGCACGGGGGCCGACGATGACGCCGCCGATGACGGCACCGCTTCCCTTCTGTGCGATGAGCTTGACGAAGCCTTCTTTGATGCCCATCATCTTCGCGCGCGCATTGGCCGCGAGCGGGAGCTTGTGCACGACTCCCTGGATCAGGCCCTCGGCGATGTCCTTCTCCTGCCACCCCACCGTCGCGATCTCAGGTGCGGTGAAGATGTTCGACGCGATCCGGCGTCGCTCGAGCGGGATGACCACATCCCCGAGCGCATGGAACACCGCCGTGCGGCCCTGCATCGAGGCGACCGAGGCGAGCGGGATGAACGTGGTGCAGTCCCCTGCCGCGTAGATGTTGGGGATCGAGGTGCGAGCGACCCGGTTCACCTGGATGTTGCCCGATTCGGTCATCTGTACGCCGACCTCCTCCAGCCCTATTCCGGCGGTGTTGGGGACCGCTCCGACAGCCATGAGGCAGTGGCTGCCCTCGATCGTGCGCCCGTCCGAGAGGGTGACGACGACGCCGGTCCCGGTGTTCTCGACCTTGTCCGCACGGCTCTTGGCGAGAACCTCCATGCCGCCCCGCCGGAACACCTTCTCGAGCACGGCAGCGGCATCCGCGTCCTCACCCGGGAGCACCTGGTCGCGGCTCGACACGAGCGTCACCTGTGCGCCGAGGTTCATGTAGGCGCCGGCGAACTCCGCACCCGTCACGCCCGAGCCGATCACGATGAGGTGCTCGGGCAGCGAAGGCATGTCGTAGAGCTGGGTCCACGTGAGGATGCGCTGACCGTCGGGCTTGGCGGTCGGCAGGATGCGCGGCGAGGCGCCGACGGAGATGACGAGGGTGTCGGCCTCGATGCGATCGAAGTCCGTTCCCCCGGGGCCGGTCGAGACGATGACGGCGTTCTCCCCCTCGAGCCGGCCGTGGCCCGAGATGATCCGGACCCCCGCCTCGACGAGCGCCGCCCGCATGTCATCGGACTGCTGCCGGGCAAGGGACAGCAGCCGCTTGTTGACGGCCAGCAGGTTGATAGCGATCTCGGGCTTGAGCGGCTTGCCGTCGGTGCCCTTCGAGAACAGCTGCACGCCGAGCTCGCTCGCACCCTTGATCGCGACGGCGGCGTCGGCCGTGGCGATGAGGGACTTCGACGGCACGACATCGGTGATGACCGCCGAACCTCCGACGCCGGCCCTCTCGACCAGCGTCACCTCGGCCCCGAGCTGGGCGCCGGCGAGCGCCGCCTCGTAGCCGCCGGGGCCGCCGCCGATGATCGCGACACTCTGGGTGCGCTCGAAGCTCACAGACATGCCCCCATTCTCACAGTCGATCCCGCAGGAGCACATTCGGCCGTCTACCCCCGCCCGCACGGGGTCGACGGTCGGGGCGTTCTGGCCCCGGGAACGTGCCACTCCTAGAGTGGGTCCATGTCAGACCAGACCGACAATCCCCTCGACGACCCGTCCGCCGACCCCTTCGCCGTCGCGGCGGATGCGGCTGCCGACATCGCGCGCATCACCGGCGTCGAGCGCCATGACATCGCTCTGACACTCGGCAGCGGCTGGGGAGGTGCGGCCGAGCTCATCGGCGAGACCACCGCGAACTTTCCCGCGACCGAGGTCACGGGGTTCAGTGCGCCCGCACTCGCGGGACATGTCGGCACTCTGCGGAGCATCCTGACCCCGCGCGGCACGCGCGTCCTCGTCATCGGAGCCCGCACGCACTTCTACGAGGGCCATGGCGTTCGCCGCGTCGTCCACAGCGTGCGCACCGCCGCCGCCACCGGTGCGAAGGTCATGGTGCTCACCAATGGGGCGGGCGGCATCAAGCGCACCTGGACGCCGGGAACCCCGGTGCTCATCAGCGACCACATCAACCTCACGGCCGCGACCCCGCTCGAGGGTGCGACCTTCATCGACCTCACCAATCTCTACTCGCTGCGCCTGCGCGACCTCGCCCGCTCCATCGACCCGAGCCTCGACGAGGGCGTGTACTGCCAGTTCACCGGACCGCAGTACGAAACCCCCGCCGAAGTGCAGATGGCCAAGGCGATCGGCGGCCACATCGTCGGCATGTCGACCGCGCTCGAAGCCGTCGCCGCCCGCCAGGCCGGCATGGAGATCCTCGGCTTCTCACTCATCACGAACATGGCCGCCGGGATACAGACCACGCCGCTCAGCCACGAGGAGGTGATGGAGGCCGGTCATGCCGCCGGCCCCGTGATCTCGTCGCTGCTCGCTCGCGTGATCGGAGCGATGTGAGCGGCTTCCTGGAGCAGGCTCGCGCCTGGCTCGCCCAGGACCCCGATCCCCGCACCCGCGAAGAGCTCGAGACGCTCATCGCGCAGGCCGAAGAGGGGGATGCCGCCGCGGAGGCCGACCTGGACGACCGCTTCGCGGGGCGCCTCGCATTCGGCACCGCGGGCCTCCGAGGTCGGCTCGGAGCCGGAAGCAACCGCATGAACCGCGTGCTCGTCGCGCAGGCCGCGGCCGGGCTCGCGTCCTTCCTGATCGAGCGTGCCGAGACGGATGCCGCGCCCACCGTGGTCATCGGCTACGACGGGCGGCGCAACTCCGATGTGTTCGCGCGGGATTCGGCGGAGATCTTCGCCGGGGCCGGCATCCGGGCCCTTCTCCTCCCCCGTCTGCTGCCGACGCCGGTGCTCGCTTTCGCCGTGCGGCACTTCGCCGCCGACGCGGGCGTCATGGTGACGGCGAGCCACAACCCGCCCGACGACAACGGCTACAAGGTCTATCTCGGAGGCGCGGACGACGGCGCCCAGATCGTGCCCCCCGTCGACGCGGAGATCGCCGCGCACATCCACCGCGTCGCCGACGAGGCGAACGTGCCCGCGATCCCCCGGTCGCTCGGCTATGAGATCGCGGCGGAGTCCGTCGTCGAGGCCTACGTGGCGGCGACCGCCGCCGTGGCGCCCGCGCCGACGGGACGTTCCCGACCGTAGCCTTCCCGAATCCCGAAGAGCCGGGTGCGATGGACCTCGCGTTCGAGACCGCGCGGGAGATGGGGGCCGACCTGATCATCGCCAACGACCCGGATGCCGATCGGCTCGCGGTCGCGCTGCCGGACGAGTCCGCGGACGGCGGCTGGAGGCGACTCACCGGCAACGAGATCGGGCTCCTGCTGGGGTGGCGTGCAGCGCAGCTCGTGAGCCTGCGGCGGCAGGTCGAGGAGCAGGAGCGCGGCGACGCCGAAGGCGGCGAGGCAGAGGAGCACGCTGAGGCAGAGGAGCACGGCGAGACAGAGGAGCACGGCCAGGCAGAGGAGCACGGCGGTGCCGAGGAGCGCACCGCGACAGCGGAACGGGATGCCGGGCACGCCCGCGATTCCCTCGCCTGCTCGCTGGTCTCGTCCCCCGGACTGCAGACGATCGCCGAGTACTACGGCCTCGGCTTCCACGCGACGCTGACCGGATTCAAATGGATCGCTCGCGCGCCGGGCATCGTGTTCGGATTCGAGGAGGCGCTCGGCTACCTCGTGAACCCCGAGACCGTGCGCGACAAGGACGGCATCTCGGCGGCGGTCGCGATCCTGGGGCTCGTCGCCGATGCGCACGGACGCGGCTCGTCGCTGGCGGGACTGCTGCACGAGTTCGAGGAGATCTTCGGATACTTCGCGAGCGATCAGATCTCCATCCGCGTCCACGACCTCGGCGTCATCGACCGGATCATGTCGGCGCTCCGGGCCGAGCATCCGTCCGCCATCGGCGAGACGCCCGTCTCGCACGTGGACGACCTGCTCGACGGATTCGACGAGCTGCCCCCGGGTGACGTGCTGCGGCTGTGGCTGGAGGACGGCTCCCGGGTGATCGTGCGCCCGAGCGGCACCGAGCCCAAGCTGAAGGCCTACCTCGACGTGCGAGGCGACTCGGCCGACGACGCGCGGAGCCGCATCGGAGACCTCGCGGCCGGAGTCAGGGAGCTGCTCGACAGGGTCTCCTGATCGCTGTCGGCGCGGGCACCAGCCGGGTTCTAGGCTCGAGGGATGCTGCTGACCGACGCCATCACGCTGGAGAACGAGTGGGTGGGGCTGGAGCCCCTCTCGCACGCGCACGCAGAGGATCTCGCCGCGGCCACCGCGGGCCTGGAGTACGCCTGGTACACCTCGGCTCCGGCGCCGGACGGCGTCGCGGCTGAGATCGAGCGCCGGCTCACCTGGCAGGCCGAGGGGCGCATGAACCCGTGGGCCGTCCGCAGGCTGTCGACGGGCCGCGTCGTGGGCATGACGACCTTCTGCGACATCGACCAGCCCAACCGGCACGTCGAGGTCGGCTACACCTGGCTCTCGCCCTCCGCCCAGCGCAGCGAGGTCAACACCGCCGCGAAGCTGCTGCTGCTCGGCCACGCGTTCGAGGCGTGCGACGCGATCGCGGTCGAGCTGCGGACGCACTGGCACAACCGGCAGTCGCGCGAGGCGATCGCCCGCCTGGGGGCCAAGCAGGACGGCGTCCTGCGCAACCATCGCCTGGGCCCGGACGGCTCCCTGCGCGACACCGTGGTCTTCTCGATCCTTCCGCACGAGTGGCCGGCTGTCCGCCTGGGCCTCGAGCAGCGGCTCGCCCGGCGCTGACCTCGCGCTGCGGCATCCGCCCCCCTGTTCCCCGGCCACCCGCCACTCGCTGAGGCAGCGATGGGGCGGGGCTGCCGCCCTCGCTAGCCCGGTTGCCGGGCCGACGCGTCCACAGGTCAACCACGCATCTGCAGGACATAACCGCGCGTTTCCCCCTGTCGATGCGTGGTTGACCTGTCGATGGGTGGGGGACCGATGCCGCGTCAGCCGTCGACGACGGCGACGAGCTCGTCGAGGAAGGCCGGGAAGTCGGTGCCGCGCCGCAGGATGCGCGAGACGCTCTCGCGCTCGGAGAAGACCTCGACGAGCTGCTCGAACACCGTCTGGAAGGCCTCCCGATCTGTCTCCGAGAAGGCGACGAGCGCGACGACCTGCACCCGGCCCTCACCCCACCGCACGGAGGGCTCCGCGAGTCCGACAGCGATCGCGGTGCGGGTGGCGGTCATGCCGAGGGCATGCGGTACGGCGAGCGCGTCGGTGAACGCGGTCGACGACAGCCGCTCCCGCTCGATCGCCCGCTCGATGTAGTCGTCGTCGATGATCCCCCGCGCGACGAGCGGGGCGCCGAGGCGACGGATCACTGCCTCCTCGCCGGACTCGGCATCCAGCCCCCGGACGAAGGCCGTCGGCTCGAAGTAGCCCCCCAGCTCCGCCCGCAGCCGCGCGAGGCGCCGGCCCCGCCGGATGCGCCCGGCCGCGGCCTGGACGTGCTCGATGTCGCCGTCGGTCAGGAACGGCTGAATGCGCACCACGCGGTCGCCCGCGATCGACGGAGGCGCGTCGATGGTCGTGAGGACCAGGTCGGTCTGGATCGACGGCCAGTCGGGGTCGACGCGCGTCTCGACCCCCACGACCTCGATCGCCTGGCCGAGCGATCGGTCAACCGACGAGCGCAGCAGCTCGTGCAGCTCGTAGTACCCCGGGCAGACGATCGTGGCCGTGAGCAGGTGATCGGCACGCCTGCTGCGCTCGAGCCGCCCTCCGACGTGCATGGCGATGTAGGCGATCTCGTCGTCGAGCAGCGGAATGCCGAGGCTCTCGTGCAGACCGCTCGCGATGTAGACGGCGACCTCGAAGATCATCGGGTACGACGCCTTGAGCGAGCGCGTGAGCGGGTTGCGCGACCACGCCTGCTCGCGGGCGCGGAGGCGCAGGTTCTGCACGTGCAGGGCGAGCCGCAGGAGGAAGTCCTCGTGGACGATGTCGACCAGGAACTGGGATGCCGCGCGCTCGACGATCTCGCGAACCGCTTGTTCGACGTCCGGTTCGAGGCGCTCCTTCACATGCGTCTGCGGCGCGGTCGCACCGGGCGCGACGACACGCGTCAGCACGAGCGAGGAGAGATGCTGCAGGTCGGCGCTGCCGAGCTCGACGCCGAGGTGCTCGGTGGCGAGCTCATCGAGGATGGTTCCGACCTCGGCGTTCGCCGGCGAGATCGTCTCGGTGTCGCTCTCGAGCGCCCGATGCTGCGCCGTGCGATCCGCGGAGATCGCGATGTGCATCACGACGTCGGCGATCCCGTACTCGTTGACGAAGTAGCCGAGGGCGCCCAGGCGGGCGACGAGCTCGGTCTTGAAGGCGCCGAACGCGCGCGAGCCGACCGACGCGTCGCCGAGGGTCCGGCGCAGGGCCTCGAGGTCGAACGAGCCCGCGTCCATCTCGTCGTGGGCGAGGCGGCTGAGGAGCCGCCGCTGCGCCATCTCGGTTCCGCGCAGCCGCGCCTGTGAAGCCGACCGCTCGAGCGTCAGGTGCGTTCCGCCGAGGAGGCCCCGCACGCGAGCGAGGTCTGCGTCGAGCGTCGCCGAGGAGACGTGCAGCCGCTCAGCGGTCTCGAACACGTCGATCCCCTCGGGCGCATCGAGGAGCGACCGCACCACGGTGTGCAGCCGGTCGCGCGGGGTGGCGGCATCCGTCGTCCCGTTGCTTCGAGCCTGACCGGCCTCTGCACCCGCCCGGTAGCCGAGCGAACCGGACTCGACGGCGACGCCGGACGCGACGCGGGAGTTCAGCGCCGTCACATACGAGCGGATGCTGCGCGGAGTCACTCCGAGGGCATCGGCGAGCGTCGCCGCCGTGGCCCATTCGCCGTCGCGGACCAGCAGGGAGAGAAGGCGATCCTGCCTCGCTCTGGTCACCGCTTCCTCCGTGTCGCGCGCCGCCTGTGGCCCGTGCCACCAGTCAACCACGGAGCGCGAGCAGCGAGCCCGGCCGGGCTGTGCCGGTCTTCCGCGGGGGCGGAAAGAGACCTGGTTGTCGGCTTCGGGCTGTTTCACAAGAATGGGGCCACAGAGGAGGCGGATCGATGAGGATCCTCGTGGTCTGCGGCGCAGGAGCGTCGAGCACTTTCGTCGCGCAGCGCGTGCGTCACGCTGCGCACCAGGCCGGCCTCGCCTACTCGGCCTTCGCGGGCACCGAGGTCTCGCTTCCGATCGACATCGACGCGGCCGACGTCGTGCTGGTCGGCCCCCACCTCGCGTACGTCATTCCCACGCTCGAGAGGGATGCCGCCATCCGGGGCGCGACCGTGGTGCTCCTGCCCGACGACATCTTCACCGACCTGGACGGCAACCGCACCCTGCAGCTCGTGCAGGAGGCCCTCGAGCGCGCCGAGAGGATTCCCCCACAGGCGGCCGGTCCTCCGACAGACTGAAGCCGAAGACCGATCGACGCTGTAACAACTGAGAGGAACGACATGCCTGAGATCTCCCGCACTGTGCGGATCGGCTCGTCACACGGACTCCACGCCCGCCCGGCGAAGCTGTTCGCACAGGCCGCGAAGGGTGCCGGCATCCCGATCACGATTGCGAAGGACTCGGGAACGCCCGTGAATGCGGCCAGCATTCTCGGCATCATCGGGCTCGGCGCCGAGCACGGCGACTACGTGACCCTCACAGCGGACGGCGAGGGTGCTGAAGCAGCGCTCGACACGCTGGCCGAACTGCTCACCACCGACCACGACGCGGAGTAGACCATGGCTGAACTGCGGGGAGTGGGAATCGGACTCGGCGTCGGCCAGGGTCCCGTGGCGCGCATGGCGGAGCCTCTGCCGGCGCCGGCGGACGGGCCGAGCGAGCTGAGCGTCGAGGAGGAGACGGCGCGGGTGCGCGAGGCGGTCGCGGCCGTCGCTCGCGAACTGGAGGAGCGCGGCGCTGTCGCGGGCGGAGCCGCTCGCGAGGTGCTGGAGGCTCAGGCGATGATGGCCGAGGACCCGACTCTCGAGGACGAGGTCAACACGCGCATCGCGGCGGGCAAGACCAGCGAGTTCGCGGTGTACGACGCCTTCGCGTCGTTCCGCGAGACCCTGACGGCGCTCGGCGGCTACCTCGGCGAGCGCGCAGCCGACCTGGACGATGTCGCCCAGCGCGTGATCGCGAGACTGCGGGGCGTCCCCGCTCCGGGCGTTCCCGACCCCGGGCACCCGTTCGTCCTCGTCGCGAAGGATCTCGCGCCTGCCGACACCGCCCTCCTCGATCTCGACAAGGTTCTGGCGCTCATCACGACCGAGGGCGGGCCGACCTCCCACACGGCGATCCTGGCGCGCGAGAAGTCGATCGTCGCGGTCGTGGGCGTTGCCGGTGCAAGCTCGCTCGTCGACGGCCAGACCGTGATCGTGGATGCCGCGGCCGGCGTCGTCACGACGGAGCCCACCGCTGAGGAGCTCGAGCGGGCGCTGACGCGCGCTGAGGCGCGCGCCTCGGCGGCCGCCGCTCCTCTCACGCCTGGCGCACTCGCCGACGGCACCGCGATCCCGCTCCTTGCGAACCTCGGGAAGCCCGAGGATGCCGTCGATGCGGTCGCACTCGGCGCCGAGGGCGTGGGGCTCTTCCGCACCGAGTTCCTCTTCCTGAGCTCCTCCCAGGCACCCACCGTCGAGCAGCAGCGCGAGGCGTACACGAAGCTGCTGAAGGCGTTCCCCGGCCAGAAGGTCGTGGTGCGCGCCCTCGACGCCGGCGCGGACAAGCCGCTGGCATTCCTCAACGACGCGCACGAGGAGAATCCGGCGCTGGGCCTTCGAGGCATCCGTGCCCTCAGAGCCAGCGAAGACATCCTGCGCGAGCAGCTGACGGCTCTTGCGGAGGCGGATGCCGCCACCCGGAAGACGCCGGAGGGGCCCGCCGATCTGTGGGTCATGGCGCCGATGGTCGCGACCGTCGAGGAGACGCGCTACTTCACCGACCTCTGCCGTGAGTACGGCATCAAGACCGCGGGCGTCATGGTGGAGGTGCCTTCGTCGGCGCTGCTCGCCGACCGCATCCTGGCGATCGCGGACTTCGCGTCGATCGGCACGAACGATCTGACCCAGTACACGCTGGCCGCCGACCGCCTGCTCGGCTCGGTGGCCGCGTTCCAGGACCCGTGGCACCCCGCCGTCCTCCGGCTCATCCGCGAGGTCGGTCAGGCGGGTCGCGAGAACGGCAAGCCGGTCGGCATCTGCGGCGAGGCGGCGGCCGATCCGCTGCTGGCCGTCGTGCTCGTGGGCCTCGGCGCCACGAGCCTGTCGATGGCGCCGACCGCTCTCGCGGACGTCCGCGCGTCGCTCCTGGAGCACACGCTCGCCCAGGCCCGAGGCATCGCCGAGGCCGCATTGGCCGCAGACGACGCGACATCAGCCCGAACAGCGGCCCGCGAGGCCGCACACGCAGGGTAGCCGCTCCCGCGGCTGCCCAATCGGCCCCTCCCCTTAGCCGGGGAAGACCGAAGAACGAAGGAGAACACCATGACAACGGCGTCCGTACCCGTCTCCGGAGCGAAGAAAGCGCAGGTTCACGTCCAGCGCTTCGGAACGTTCCTCTCCGGCATGATCATGCCGAACATCCCCGCGCTCATCGCGTGGGGCATCTTCACCGCGTTCTTCATCGAGGCGGGGTTCACACCCAACGCCGCGCTCGCGACGATCGTCGGACCGTTCATCCACTACCTGCTGCCGCTGATCATCGCGTACACAGGCGGAACGATGGTGTACGGAGTCCGAGGGGGCGTCGTCGCGGCGATCGGGACGATGGGCGCCATCGCGGGGTCGGACCTGCTGATCGCCAACTACAACGCCACGCTGCCGGAGGGTGCGTCCCAGCTCGGCCAGGTGCACATGTTCATCGGCGCGATGATCATGGCGCCCATCGCCGCGTACTCGATGAAGTGGCTCGACAGCCTGTGGGACGGCAAGATCAGGGCCGGCTTCGAGATGCTCGTCAACATGTTCTCGGCGGGCATCTGGGGCTTCGTGATGGCCATCGTCGGGTTCTACCCCATCGCGTACGTCGTCAACGGTCTCATGCAGATCCTCTCCGGCGCAGTGAACTGGCTGGTGCAGAACAACCTGCTGCCGCTCACGAGCATCGTGATCGAGCCGGCGAAGGTGCTGTTCCTGAACAACGCGATCAACCACGGCGTGCTGACGCCGCTCGGGATCCAGCAGGCGTCCGAGGAGGGATCGTCGATCCTCTTCCTCCTCGAGGCCAACCCCGGCCCCGGTCTCGGCATCCTGCTGGCGTTCAGCTTCTTCGGGATCGGCGCCGCACGTGCGTCGGCGCCCGGGGCGGCCCTGATCCAGTTCGTCGGCGGCATCCACGAGGTGTACTTCCCGTACGCGCTCATGAAGCCGATGCTGATCCTGGGGCTCATCGCGGGCGGCATGACGGGCGTCACCACGAACATGCTCCTCGAGGGTGCGCTGCGTGCACCGGCGGCTCCTGGCAGCATCGTCGCGGTGATCGCGCAGACACCTCCGGGGAAGTACTTCGCCGTCATCCTGTCGGTGGTGCTCGCCGCAACCGTCTCGTTCCTCGTCTGCTCCGTCATCCTCCGGGCCTCGCGCAAGCGCGACCTCGAGGCGATGGCGCTGACCGACGACGCTTTCGGCGCAGCGATCACGCAGACCGAGGCCGCGAAGGGCAAGTCCTCGGATGCGCTGGCCGGCCTGCGCGCCGGTGCGGCGGTCGCCGGCGGTGTCGGTGCGGTGACGACGACGGCACGCGAGATCAAGAACATCGTGTTCGCGTGCGACGCCGGCATGGGGTCCTCCGCGATGGGCGCGAGCGTTCTGCGCAACAAGATCAAGAAGGCGGGAGTCGAGGACGTCACGGTCGTCAACAAGGCCATCGCGAGCCTGGACGGCACAGCCGACCTGGTCATCACCCAGAACCAGCTCACGGAGCGGGCCCGGCAGCAGTCGCCGAACTCGGTCCACGTGTCGGTCGACAACTTCATGAACTCGCCGCGCTACGACGAGGTCGTCGACCTGGTCAAGGGACAGCACGAGGGTGGCGCTTAGGGGGCGCGGCGCCAGCCGTCGAAGGGTCCGCGCGCGGTGCTCCCCGCGGCCGGAGACGACAACACGATAGACCGCTGCGGGGCCGGGACGGCGCGAGGCCCCCGGCCCCGCAGCCCCCTCGCCACAACGCCCGCGTCGGCGGCGCGGGAACAGCATCCGGAATCAACGAAAGGCGACGCAAATGTCACGTGAGGTCCTCAGCATCGGTCAGGTGCGCATCCACTCGTCGGGAGCCTCGAAAGAGGATGCGATGCGCGAGGCCGCCGACATCCTCGAAGCTGCCGGCGCCGTCACGAGCGCCTATTTCGACGCGATGCAGCAGCGCGAGCAGACCGTGTCGACGTACATGGGGAATGAGCTCGCGATCCCCCACGGGACGAACGAGACGAAGAACACGATCCTCGCGTCCGCGCTGTCGGTCGTCCGCTACGACGGCGGCGTGGACTGGGATGGCGAGCCGGTCACCTTCGTCATCGGGATCGCCGGCAAGGGCGATGAGCACCTCGAGATCCTGTCGCAGATCGCGATCCTGTTCTCGGACGAGGACGACGTCGCCCGCCTCAAGGCCGCGGGGTCGCCCGAGGAGCTGTACGGGATCCTGAGCGCGGTCAACGAATCATGAAGGCCGTTCACTTCGGCGCCGGCAACATCGGTCGCGGATTCGTCGGCCTGCTCCTGCACCAGGGCGGGTACGACCTCGTCTTCTCGGATGTGGCGGCTCCGCTCGTCGATGCCATCAACGGCGTGGACTCCTACACGGTCCATGAGGTCGGAGACGGGGGCGTCGACACCGTCGTGACCGGCTTCCGCGCGATCAACAGCGCGACGGATGCCGATGCGGTGGTCGACGAGATCTCCACGGCCAACGTCGTCACCACGGCGGTCGGGCCGACGATCCTGAAGTTCGTCGCCCCGCACATCTTCGCGGGCCTCGTGCTCCGCAATCCGTCCGCTCCCCCGCTCCAGGTCATGGCGTGTGAGAACGCGATCAATGCGACGGATCTGCTGCGCGACGAGATCCGGGCGCTCTCGGGCGACGCGTGGGAGGCGATCCAGGGCCGGGCGGTCTTCGCGAACACGGCGGTCGATCGCATCGTGCCCGCACAGCCCGCGGGCTCGGGGGTCGATGTGACCGTCGAGCCGTTCTACGAATGGGCGATCGAGCGGCCGCCCTTCGGCGACGACCCGCCGAGCATTCCGGGTGCGCACTTCGTCGACGACCTCGCGCCCTACATCGAGCGCAAGCTCTTCACCGTCAACACCGGGCACGCCACGACGGCGTACTTCGGCGCCCAGGCGGGCGTCGACACGATCGCCGCGGCGCTCGCCGATCCCTCGATCGCCGAGAAGGTCTCGGCCGCACTGGCGGAGACCTCGGCGCTCCTGGTCGCCAAGCACGATCTCGACCCGGACGACATGACGTCCTACCGCGCGACGATCCTCCAGCGCTTCCGCAATGCGGCACTTCCCGACACCGTGTGGCGCGTGGGCCGGCAGCCGCTGCGCAAGCTCTCGCGGAACGAGCGCTTCGTCGGTCCCGCGGCCGAAGCCGCAGAACGGGGACTCTCGACGAGCGCTCTGGTGGCCGCGATGGCCGCCGCCCTCGAGTTCGACGACCCCGAGGACGAGCAGTCGGTGGCACTGCAGGCGCAGCTGCGCGAACAGGATGCCGCGACCCTGACCGCGTCCGTGACCGGACTGGAGCCGGGGCATCCGCTCTTCGCCGATGTGGAGGCCGTCGTAGCGGCCAGACAGGCCGACATAGGCTCTAGGGCGTGACCACAGACGACACGACCGACGCCGCCCTCGCCTCGCCCGACGCGCAAGAGGGTGCCGGAGGAGAGACGGCGGATGCGGCGACACCGCCCCCGCGCCGTCGCAAGGGCCTCCGCATCCTCTGGTGGGTGCTCGGGATCGTGGGCGGTCTCATTCTCGCGGCGGTCATCGGCATCCTCATCTGGAGCCAGGTCGGCGTCGCGGCGCCCGAGGCCGAGCCGCTCGCCGCGGTGAAGGCCGACGATCGGATCATCATCACGGACGACTCCGCGGCCGTGGTGCTCGCACCCGCCTCAGGAGCGTCGGGCGTCGGGCTCGTGTTCGTGCCCGGCGCCAAGGTCGAGGCCGCCGCGTATGCCGCGAAGCTGTCCGGCGTCGTGGCTGAGCAGGGTGTCACGGTCGTGATCACGAAGCCGTGGCTGAATCTCGCCTTCTTCGACTTCCGTCCGCTCGACACGTTCACCGCTCTCGCGCCCGACGTCGACACCTGGATCGTCGGCGGACACTCGCTCGGCGTCGTGCGCTCGTGCATGCTGGCCACGCAGGCCGATGCGCTCGCACTGTTCGCCTCGTACTGCTCGACAGACCTCGCCGAGTCGGGACTTCCCGTGCTCAGCATCAGCGGGAGCGAAGACGGACTCTCGGCGCCCGAGGACATCGCCGACGGCCGCCCGCTGCTTCCCGGCGACGCGGAATTCGTCGAGATCGACGGTGCGAGCCATTCGTCGTTCGGCGACTACGGGCTGCAGGCCGGCGACGGCACCCCGAGCATCTCGGACGACGAGATGACGGCTCAGATCACCGAGCTCGTCGGCGCACTCGCAGCCTCGCTGCGCTGAGCGCGTCGATGATGCACGGTCGGATCCGCCCATGACCCGGTACGCGATCATCGGAGCCGGGCCATCGGGCCTCGCCGCCGCCCGCGCCCTGCAGAAGGAGGGCATCGCGTTCGACGGGTATGAGGCGTCCCGTGGCGTCGGGGGTCTCTGGGACATCGAGAATCCGCGCTCGACGATGTACGAGTCGGCGCATCTCATCTCCTCGCGGACGACGACCGAGTTCGCCGAGTTCCCCATGCGGACGGATGCCGATTACCCCAGCCACCGCGTGCTCATCGACTACTTCCGCGACTACGCGGAGCACTTCGCCCTCGCCGAGCACTTCCGCTTCGAGACCAGGGTCACCGCCCTCGAACGGGTGGACGGCGCGTGGATGCTTCGCGCCGAGTCCGCGTCGGACTCCGGCGGGGACGCCTCGACGGAGCAGCGCTACGACGGCGTGATCCTCGCCAACGGCACCCTCGCCGAGCCGAACATCCCAACCTTCCGCGGCGAGTTCGCGGGCGAGGTGCTGCACACGAGCGAGTACAAGCGAGCGACGCAGCTCACCGGCAAGCGGGTGCTGATCATCGGGGCCGGCAACTCGGGGTGCGACATCGCGGTGGACGCGGTGCACCACGCGGAATCCGTCGACATGAGCGTGCGGCGGGGCTACTACTTCGTGCCGCGATACCTCTTCGGGCGGCCATCCGACACCCTCAACCAGGGCAAGCCGCTCCCGGCGCCGATCAAGCAGTTCCTCGATCGGAGGGTGCTCCGCGCCTTCACGGGCGACCCGGTGCGCTTCGGCTTCCCCAAACCCGACTACAAGATCTACGAGTCGCACCCGATCGTCAACACGCTGATCCTCCATCACCTCGGTCAGGGCGACCTGCGGATCCGCCCCGACATCGACCGCTTCGACGGCTCGACCGTCCACTTCCGCGACGGATCCCGCGGCGAGTACGACACCGTCCTCCTCGCCACGGGGTACACGCTGGACTACCCTTTCGTCGCGCGCGAAGAGCTCAACTGGAAGGGCTGGTCGCCGACGCTCTTCCTGAACGTCTTCCCGCCGTCGTTCAACGGCCTCTACGTGATGGGCATGCTCGAGGCATCGGGAATCGGCTGGCAGGGACGCTACGAGCAGGCCGACCTCATCGCGCAGTACCTCGCCGCACTCGAGCGGCACCCCGAGCGCGCGGAAGCCTTCCGGTCACGTGCCACCGGCGAGCCGTGGCCGGATCTCACGGGCGGCTACCACTACCTCGGGCTCGCGCGCATGTCGTACTACGTCAACAAGGACGCGTACCGTCACGCGGTGCGGCGGGCGACGGACAGCCTGCGGGACGGGGATGCCTCCCCCTCACGTCGCACGCCGCGCCGCGGCATCCGTCGATCCTGACCGTCCCACTCGCTCTCGCTGGCCGACAGCGGCCGCGACGGGTGGCCGGTCCTGCATCCACGGGGCTCGGCAGCAGGCCCCGGCTTTTGCAGAACTCCGTCGATCTGCCGCCTCCTGGCGATCGGATCGGCCCATGAGGCGTGGTTGCGGCGAAGTTGAAGGAGTTCCGCAGACGCGTTCCCCTGCCCGGCTCGGCGCGCGCAGTCGTTCCCGTCGGTCAGGCTCGGGGCGCGGGCAGTCCTTCCCGTCGGTCAGGCTCGGCTCCGCCTGAACAACTCCGTCGATCCGCCGTCTGCCGGCCTGGGAATCAGCTTTCTCGGGTGGGACGCGACCGGATTGAAGGAGTTCCGCAGATCCTCGCCCGCCTCGTCTCCTCCCGGATCGGCGACCGTGCGCAGCTTTCCAGACAGCGCGACCGGCCAACCCCTTGCGTCCGACGAGGTCGATGGACTGTGGAGGTGCTGAACACTCCCCCACCCGGTCCTCATCTCATCCTCGGCCAGCAGTTCCTCACCCCGCAGGATCTGCAGGCGCTGGGCCTGACTCGCCACCTGGTGGCCAAAGCCGTCGGCGCGGGGAGGCTTCTTCGTCTGCGCAAGGGCCGGCTCATTCGTTCGGACGCGCATCCGGACCTGATCCGCGCGGGACGAATGGGCGGGAGGCTCGACTGCCTCTCGCTGCTGGCGGCCATCGGCGTCTTCGTCCTCGCGAAGGACCGGCTGCATGTCCAAATCGAGGTGAAGTCGAGCCGCCTGCCCCACCGGGCAGCCGACGTCGTCCCGCATTGGCGACGATCGACCGGTCGCCGGACGGATCTTGCCGCAGATCTTGTCGAGGCATTGGCGCAGGCGTGCCGTTGCCAGCCTCCGCGCGAAGCGATCGCCACTCTCGACAGCGCCTGGCATCAGGGTCTCGTCGACGAGGGAGCCCTGGCCGCGGTCTTCGCGCGACTTCCGCGTCGGTACCAGCGGCTCCGCGGGCTGCTCGATCGGCGCAGCGAGTCTGGCCCGGAAACCCTCATGCGGCTCCTCCTGCGGGGTCTGGGATGCGATGTCGACGTGCAGGTCCAGGTACCTCGAGTCGGTCGCGTGGACTTCATCGTGGATGGGTGGCTCATCGTCGAGTGCGACAGCGAGGCCCATCACGCGGGATGGGCCGCCCAGAAGCGGGACAGGCGACGAGATCTTGCCGCTGCCGCGCAGGGATATACGACGGTCCGGCCGGTGGCCGAGGACATCCTCCACCATCGCGAGGAAGTCCTCGCGATGATGAAGGCGATCCTCGCGGCACATGGCCCGCGGTAGATCTGCACAACTCCGTCGATCCGGCCCTGAAGTGCCTCCCAACCGGGTGCACCGGTCGTTCGGGCCGTGGATCGACGGAGTTCGGCCGCGACCGCGATGCGGGCCGGGGCGAGGCGGGACGGGGCGAGGCGGGACGGGGCCGGGCGGGACTGGGCCGGGCGGGTGAACCCGCGGGCTACTGCTCGAAGCCCTCGCTGATGATGTCGATCAGCTCCTCGCGCTCCTCGACGGGCAGGAAGGAGCCCGCGGCCGCATTGAGCTGGAAGGTCTCGAGGTCATCCAGGTCGTACTCGAACGTCTCGGCCAGGAGCGCCAGCTCGCGCGTGAGCGATGTGCGGCTCATCGTGCGGTTGTCGACGTTCACCGTCACGCAGAAGCCCAGCTGGTAAAGGAGGTCGAACGGGTGGTCCTCGAGCGTGTTGCCCCATCGCTCGATGGCGCCGGTCTGAAGGTTCGATGACGGTGACAGCTCGAGCGGGATCTCGCGGTCGCGCACCCACCGCGCGAGGTCGCCGAAGGTGACGAAGACCTCCTCGCCCTCGCTGGAGACGATCTCGAGGTCCTCGGCGATCCGCACACCGTGGCCGAGGCGGAGGGCCCGGCCGTCGAGGATCGCCGATCGAATGGAGTCGAGACCCGCAGCCTCACCGGCGTGCACGGTCACCGGGAAGAACTCCGACGCCAGGTAGTCGAAGGCGGCACGGTGGTTCGAAGGCGGGAAGCCGTCCTCCGGCCCCGCGATATCGAAGCCCACGGCACCACGGCCGCGGAAGTCGACCGCGAGCCGCGCGATCTCGAGCGACCGATCGGTGTGGCGCATCGCGGTGATGAGCTGGCCGACGCGCAGGTCGCGCCCCGCGCTGTCGGCGGCATCCTCGGCCTCTTCGATGCCCTCCTGGACCGCCTCGACAGCCTCCTCGAGCGACAGCCCGCGCGAAAGGTGCTGCTCGGGTGCCCACCGCACCTCGCCGTACACGACGCCGTCGGCGGCGAGGTCCTCGACGAACTCCCGTGCGACGCGGCGCAGGCCATCCGCGGTCTGCATGACGGCGGTGGTCAGGTCGAAGGTCTTGAGGTACTCCACGAGCGAGCCGGAGTCGCTCTTCTCGGCGAACCAGTCGGCGAGATCGTCGGGATCCGTCGTCGGGACGTCGAGCCCGATCTCGTCGGCGAGCTCGATGATCGTGGCCGGCCGGACTCCGCCGTCGAGGTGGTCGTGCAGCGACACCTTCGGCAGGCTCCGGATCGAGACGCCCTGGATGACGGCATCGCCGTGCTGGTCGATGGGCATGTGAAGCTCCTTGGTGATCGAGACGTGCAGAGAGAGATTCTAAGCGGACCGGATGCTGTCGCTGCGGGTGGGACGTCGGTTCAGGCGGTGATGCGCTCGAGCACGAGCGGGGCGGCTGCAGGTGGCTCGTCCCCGATCTCCCACGCCCCGTCGAGGGCGGCGAGCGCGCGGTCGAACCGCGAGGAATCCTGCCCGAGCAAGGTGAACAGCGGCTGACCGGCCGAGACCGGAGCGCCGGGCTTCACGTGCAGGTCGATCCCCGCCGCGTGCAGCACCGGGTCCTCGGCGCGAGCGCGTCCGGCACCCAGGCGCCATGCCGCGATGCCGAACGGGAGCGCCTCCATGCTCATGACGAAGCCGTCGGCGTCTGCGGTCACGGTGTGGGTTTCGTTCGGCGCCGGGAGGGCAGCATCCGGATCTCCGCCCTGGGCAGAGATCATGGCCCGCCAGGCATCCATCGCCCGCCCATCGTGGAGCGCCTTCTCGACATCCGCGTCGGGCTTCCCGGCGAGCGAGAGCATCTCGCGGGCGAGCGCGATCGTGAGTTCGACGACATCGGCGGGGCCGCCGCCCGCCAGCACCTCGACGGACTCGCGCACTTCGTTCGCGTTGCCGATCGCAAGGCCGAGCGGCGTGTTCATGTCTGTGAGGAGGGCGGTCGTCGCCACTCCCGAGTCGGTGCCCAGCGCGACCATGGTGCGCGCCAGCTCACGCGCCTTGTCGACGTCGCGCATGAACGCGCCGGAGCCGAACTTCACGTCCAGGACGAGCGCCTCGGTGCCTTCGGCGATCTTCTTCGACATGATGCTCGAGGCGATGAGCGGGATGGCTTCGACCGTTCCGGTGACATCGCGCAGCGCGTAGAGGCGCTTGTCTGCGGGGGCGAGGCCGGAGCCGGCGGCGCAGATGACGGCGCCGACGTCGCGGAGCTGCTGGAAGAGCTCGTCGTTCGTGAGCGCTGCTCTCCACCCCGGGATCGACTCGAGCTTGTCGAGGGTTCCGCCCGTGTGTCCGAGCCCGCGGCCCGAGAGCTGCGGCACCGCGACGCCGAACGCCGCGACGAGCGGAGCCAGCGGGAGCGTGATCTTGTCGCCGACACCGCCGGTCGAGTGCTTGTCGACCGTGGGCTTGCCGAGCCCGCCGAAGCTCATCCGCTCGCCCGAGGCGATCATGGCCTCGGTCATCACGCGGATCTCGTCGCGCTCCATGCCGTTGAGGAGCACCGCCATCGCGAACGCCGCCATCTGCGAATCGGCGACGTAGCCGCGGGTGTAGGCGTCGATCATCCAGCGGAGGGCGTCCTCGGCGACCGCTCCCCCGTCGCGCTTGGTGCGGATCACATCGACGGCATCGAACGCCTCGACGGCGGGCGTTTCGAGGGCGGGCGAACGCGTCATCGCGAGACGTCCTCGAGATCGCGCGGGCCGAAGGCGTCAGGCAGCACCTCGTCGATCGTGCGGATGCCGGACACCGTCTCGAGCAGCATCCCGGGGAGCGCGTGCTCGTACAGCAGCTGCCGGCAGCGCCCGCACGGCATGATCGTCTCGCCGTCGTTGTTGACGCACACGAAGGCGACCAGGCGACCGCCCCCCGACATGTGCAGCTCGGAGACCAGCCCGCACTCGGCGCACAGCCCGACGCCATAGGAGGCGTTCTCGACGTTGCAGCCCTGGATGATGCGCCCATCCGACACGAGCGCTGCAGCCCCGACCCGGTAGCGCGAGTACGGCGCGTACGCCCTCTGCATGGCCTCGGTGGCGGCAGCCCGGAGTTCGTCCCAGTCGATGTCGGTCACGCGACTCATCCCTTTATGTATGGTTTGCCGTCGGCCGCGGGAGCTCTGGACTTCCCGACGACCCCGGCCACGACGAAGATCGTGACGACGTAGGGCAGCATCAGCATGAACTCGCTCGGCACCGGGGACCCGATCACGCTCAGCGTGTTCTGCAGGTTGGATGCGAAGCCGAAGAGCAGTGCCGCCAGCGTCGCCTTGATCGGATCCCATTGACCGAAGATCACCGCGGCGAGGGCGATGAAGCCGGCCCCGGCGGTCATCTCCTTGTTGAACGCGATGCCGTTGCCGATGGTGAACACCGTCCCACCGAGACCCGCGATGGCGCCGGCGAGCAGCACGTTCAGGAACCGGGTCCGGTTGACCTTGATGCCCACCGTGTCGGCGGCCTGAGGGTGCTCGCCGACCGCCCGCAGGCGCAGACCCCAGCGCGTGTGGAACATCCCGATGTACACCGCGGCCACAGCGAAGTACATGATGTACACGATGATCGTCTGCCGGAAGAACACCGGGCCGATGACCGGGATCTCGCTCAGCACCGGGATGGGGATGCGCTCGAATCGCGGCGGGCTGTTGAGCGTCGCGGCGTTGGGCTGCAGCACCTGGGAGTAGAAGAAGCTCGTGAGTCCGGTCACCAGGACGTTGAGCACGACGCCGACGATGACCTGGTCGACGAAGTATTTGATCGCGAACAGCGAGAGGACCGCGGCCACCAGCATTCCCGACACCATCGCGGCGACGAGCCCGAGCATCGGCTGCCCGGTGAGCGACGCGACGACCGAGGCGGTGAAGGCGCCGGCGAGCAGCTGACCCTCGATGGCGATGTTGACGACGCCGGCCCGCTCGCCGATCACGCCTCCGAGCGCACCGTAGATCAGTGGGACAGCAAGGCCCAGCGAACCGGCGAGCAGGCCGGGGACCGGGATCGTGGCCCCTGCCGCAGCCCACGTGAGGAACCCGACGACGAAGAAGAGGATGTAGACGATGACGATCCACAGCGGCGACTTGCCGCCTGCCCGGACGAAATACGCCGATGCGATCGTCAGCAGCGCGAGGAAGACGAAGCAGACCCACGCCGTGGCCATGACCGGCACGACGAGATCGGGCAGCTGAATCAGGTCGGAGTCCGTCGACAGGCGGAAGGTGGTTGAGCCCTCACGGGGGGCGAGGACCAGCAGGAGTCCGAAGAGCGCCGCGAACACCAGCAGCGAGATGGGGGCCTTCCAGCTGCGGACGACGGTCCTCTGCGTCGCCTCCGGCGGCATCAGGCCTTCTGTCGAGACGAGGGGCGTGGTCACTTGGACACCTCCTCGAGGGCGCTCGTCGCCTTGACCTCGGCCTTGAGCGCCTTCTGCCTCGCCTTCTCGGCCCGGCGGCGGTCGCGCTCAGGGGACGGGAGGAAGAAGATCGTCCGCACGAGCGGCGGCGCGGCGATGAAGAGGACGATGAGCGACTGGACGACGGTGACGATCTCGATCGGGATCTGCTCGGCGGCCTGCATCGAGAACCCACCGGCCTTGAACGCGCCGAAGAGCACTCCGGCGGCGAACGTCCCCCACGGCGTAGACCGGCCGAGGAGAGCGACGGTGATCGCGTCGAAGCCGATGCCGGCATCGATGTCGGCCGAGAACCCGGTGGTGATCGTGCCGAGCACCTGGTTGACGCCCGCCAGACCGACGAGCGCGCCRGAGATCAGCATCCCGTAGACGTACATGTTCTTGACGTTGATGCCCGCGACCCGCGCGGCGTTCGGGTTCTCTCCGACGGCGCGGAACTTGAAGCCGAGGCTCGAGCGGTTGAGGATCCAGGCGACGAGGAAGGTCGCCGCGATCACGAGGATGAACCCGAAGTGCAGGTTGTACTGCGGGCCGAGGAGCTCAGGGAAGACCGCGGTGTCCTTCATCGGCGGGGTCTTGGGGTTGCTCGAACCCGGCGCCTGCAGCAATCCGGGGGTGCGCAGCATCCACGAGACGAGGTAGAAGGCGATGTAGTTGAGCATGATCGTGACGATCACCTCGTGTGCGCCCGTGCGGGCCTTCAGGAGGCCTGCGATGCCGGCCCACAGCGCACCGGCGATGAGACCGGCGATGAGCGCCAGGATCATGTGGAGGGGGAACGGCAGGTCGTAGGCGAAGCCGACGTAGCCGGCAGCCGCTGCCGCCAGGAGCATCTGCCCCCGGCCGCCGATGTTGAACATTCCGATGCGGAACGCCAGGGCGACACCGAGGCCGGCCGCGATCAGCGGTGTGGCGAAGGTGAGGGTCTCGGTGAGAGGCCGGATGGCGCGCGCGAAGGTCGGCGCGCCGAAGTTGTAGATCGCACCCTGGAACAGCGCGATATATGCGCCGGACACGGCATCCCAGATCGCGACGATCGTGTCTCCGGGCCGGGCGAAGAAGTACTTGGCCGCCGCCTGCACGTCCTCATCGGTGACGGCGATCAGGATGCCGCCGACGACGAGCGCGAGGAAGATCGCGAGGACCGAGATGATCGCATTGCCCTGCGTGATCTTCAGGAACGTCTGATGCCACTTCGACGGAGGCGGAGCCTCGCTCTGCTGTGTCGCCGTGCTCACGCGGCAGCCCCTTCCCCGGCCGGGCTCTCGCCCGCCATCATGAGCCCGAGCACCTCGCGAGGCGTGTCACCCGGGACGATTCCGACGATCCGCCCGCGATACATGACCATGATGCGGTCGGCGAGGGCGGCGACCTCGTCGAGCTCGGTGGAGACGACGATCACGGGAACGCCCGCGTCCCGCGTCTCGATGATGCGCTTGTGGATGAACTCGATCGAGCCGACGTCGACACCGCGGGTCGGCTGGGCGGCCACCAGCAGCGACAGGTCACGGCTGAGCTCGCGCGCGAGGACGACCTTCTGCTGGTTGCCTCCGGAGAGCTGGCCCACCGGGGTGTCGATGCTCTGAGCGCGGACGTCGAACTCGGTGAACTTCTCCTTGGCGAAGGCCGCCAGGGTGCTGCGCTGGAGATTGAAGGCCTTGACGAATGGCGCGCCGTTCGCTCGGTCGAGCATCAGGTTCTCGGCGATCGTGAACGCCCCGACGAGTCCGTCCTCGTTGCGATCCTCCGGAATGAATCCGACGCCCTCGTCCAGGATGTGGCGGACGCTGCGTCCGGCGATCTGGTCGCCGTCGAGGGTCACCGAGCCTCGCGCCTGCGGCTGAAGGCCGATGAGCGCCTCGGTGAGCTCGGTCTGGCCGTTGCCCTGGACGCCTGCGATCGCGAGCACCTCGCCGCCTCGCACATCGAAGCTGACATCGTCGACGATCACCTGCCCGACAGCGTCGATGACCGTGAGTTTCTCGACCACGAGCCCGCGGTCGTTGAGCTGGGGCGCGTCCTTGTGCACGGTGAGCTCGACCGCGCGGCCGACCATCATCGAGGCGAGCTCGGCGTTCGACGCGGTGGGAGAGGCTTCGCCGACCACCTTTCCGAGGCGGATCACGGTGATGCGGTCCGCGACCTCGCGGACTTCTCGGAGCTTGTGGGTGATGAAGACGATGGATGCCCCGGATGCCTTGAGCTGACGCATGATCTCCATCAGCTCGTCGGTCTCCTGCGGCGTGAGCACGGCCGTGGGCTCATCGAAGACGAGCACCCGGGCGTCGCGGGAGAGGGCCTTGATGATCTCCACCCGCTGCTGGACGCCGACGGGAAGCTCCTCGACCAGCGCGTCGGGATCGACGTGGAATCCGAACCGAGCCGAGATCTCGCGCACGCGCTCGCGGGCCGCCCCGACGTCCAGCAGTCCGCCCGCGCGCGTCGACTCCTGTCCGAGCATGACGTTCTCGGCCACACTGAACACGGGGATGAGCATGAAGTGCTGGTGCACCATGCCGATGCCCGCGCGCATCGCGTCGCCGGGCCCCTGGAAGTTCTGCACCTGGCCGTCGAGGAGGATGGTTCCCTCTTCTGCCGTGTACAAGCCGTAGAGGACGTTCATGAGCGTCGATTTGCCTGCGCCGTTCTCGCCGAGCAGACAGTGGATCTCTCCGGGCTCCACCACGAGATCGATGTGGTCGTTGGCGACGAGACTGCCGAACCGCTTCGTGATCCCGCGAAGTTCGAGCTTCATGTGCCGATCCTAGTGAGGCGGGTGCGCAGACGCACCGAGACGGGCAGGGGGCGCAAGGACCGCGCCGTGGGGCAAACGAGTGGGGAGGCCGGGATGAACCCGACCTCCCCACTGCGGCGGGACTCAGCCCTGGAGGTACGACTCGACGGGGATGGATCCGTCGATGATGCCGGCCGTGATCGCATCCAGCTCACCCTGCAGGTCCGGCGAGACCTTGCCCTCGAAGTCGTGGAACGGCGCGAGGCCGACGCCCTCGTTCTCGAGCGTGCCGACGAACTTCTCGTTGCTGAACTCGCCCTTGCCCGCGGAGAGCACGGCGTCCTCAACGCCCACGTCGATGAGCTTGCGGATCGAGGTCAGCAGGAGGTCGGCCACGGTCGGGTCGGTCTCGTACACATCGGCGTCGACACCCAGCAGGGCGATCTCGCGACCCGAGTCGCGGATGACCGCCGCGGCGCTCTGGTAGATCGGACCGCCGACGGGGAGGAGCACGTCGACACCCTGGTCGACGAGGCTCTGCGCCGCGTTGATCGCGTCCTGGTTGGCGACGAAGCCACCGGTGAAGACGCCGTCCTGCGCTGCGCGATCCCAGCCGAGCACCTGGACGGTGTCGCCCTTCTGCTCGTTCCAGTACTCCACGCCCTGCGCGAAGCCGTCCATGAAGATCGAGACGGTCGGGAAGTTCATGCCGCCGAAGGTTCCGACCTTCTTGGCKGTCGAGTACGACGCTGCGGCGTAGCCGGCGAGGAACGCCGCCTGCGAGGTGTCGAAGACGATCGGCTTGATGTTCTCGGCATCGGTCTTGCCGTCGAAGTCGTTGTCCACGACATCGTCGATCGAGACGTATTCGATGTCGGGGTTGGCGGTCGCCGACTCACCGGCTGCCGAAGCCAGCGCGAAGCCGACCGTGATGATGAGCGTGCAGTTCTGGTCGACGAGACTCGTGAGGTTCGGCGCGAAGTCCGACTCGGAGTCCGACTGCACCGTGATGGGCTTCACGCCGAGCTCGTCCGCGGCGCGGTTGAGCCCCTCGAAGCCCAGCTGGTTGAACGACTTGTCGTCGAAGCYGCCGGCATCCGAGACCATGCAGGGCAGGAAGCCGTCGACGGCACCTCCCGCGTCAGCCGTCTCTGCGGTCTCCTCAGGTGCGGATGCACAGCCCGCGAGGGCGACGAACATGCTGGCGGCCACCAGGCTGCCGAGCACTCGCTTTCGGGTGGTAATGGTCAACTCTGCCTCCACGGGAAGAAGACCCGCGCGAACTCGCGGGTGCCTAACGAAGTTACCTACTGTGACCGGGGACTTGCATTCTCGCCAGGCCTGGTGGGCCCAATGGTTACAAAGACGCAACACGCGCGGAACCGGATGCAGCATTCCGCGCGACTGCGGGTCATCAGAGCACGTCGCCCTGACCGTTGAGCTTGAGTGCGTCGACGACGCCCTTGACCCGCTGCGCGTGCTCGCTCGTGGTGACCAGGAGCGCGTCGTCGGTGTCGACGACGATGATGTCCTTCACGCCGATGATGCTGATGACCCGCTGCGTCTGCGTCACGACGATCCCGCTCGACGCATCGGCGAGCACGCGTGCGTTCTTGCCGAGGATCGCCAGTTCGTTGCCGCGGCCGTTGAGCTTCGCGAGGCTCGCGAAGTCGCCCACGTCATCCCAGTCGAAGTGCCCGGGGATGACGGCGAGCCGCCCCTTCTCGGCGGCGGGCTCGGCCACGGCGTAGTCGATCGCGATCTTGGTGATCGATGGCCACACCCGATCCACGACCGGGCCTCGCATGTCGCGGTCGTCCCACGCCTCGGCGAGGTCCATCAGACCGGAGTACAGATGAGGCTGGTTCTCGGCGATCTCGCCGAGCAGGACGTCGGCGCGGGAGATGAACATGCCGGCGTTCCACAGATACGAGCGGTCCGCGTAGTACGCCTTGGCCGTCTCAAGATCCGGCTTCTCGACAAACCGCTCGACGAGCGCCGCCTCTGGAGCGCCGTCGATGACGATCTCGCTGCCCTTCTTGATGTACCCGAAGCCCACCGACGGCTCTACCGGGGGGATGCCGATCGTGCAGATGTAGCCCTCGCGGGCGGTCGCCACGGCCTGGCGCACCGCCCAGTCGAAGACCTGCGTGCCACGGATGACGTGATCGGCGGCGAACGAGCCGATGATCACGTCGGGCTCGCGGCGAGCGAGGATCGCCGCGGCAAGCCCGATCGCGGCGGCGGAGTCACGCGGCTCGGACTCGAGGAACACGTTCTTGTCCGGCACTCCCGGCAGTTCGCGCTCGACCGCGGCCCGGTGCGCACGACCCGTCACGACCGCGATCCTGTCCGCACCCGACAGCGGCTCCAGGCGATCCCACGTGTCGCGGAGGAGTGTCTGCCCTGAACCGGTGAGGTCGTGCAGGAACTTCGGCGCATCGGCGCGGGACAGCGGCCAGAGCCGGCTGCCGATGCCCCCTGCGGGGATGACGGCATAGAAGTCAGCGATCGGGTCGGCCATGGCTCCAGGCTACCGACGGGCATTGCGGGCGAATGTCGGCCAGTGGTCGGGCGCGTGAAGAGACGGTCGCGAGCACCGTGTCCGGCTCGGCCAACTATCTCGACGTCGAGATAGTTGGGACGGCCTTCTCCCCCGTCCGCACGGGACGGGAATAGGATGTGGACGCGCCGCGCGACGCAGGGGAACGCCTTTCCCCACGGGGCAGAGACCGCCCCCGCACGATGTTCTAGTCAGGGAGGACGGCCCGTGTCTGCACCAGCACGCGTCACACCGTCGGTCACCGAGACCACGTCCAAAGTGCCCAGGGGCACGCTCTATCGCGGACGCGAGGGGATGTGGTCGTGGGTTCTCCACCGCATCACCGGTGTCGCGATCTTCTTCTTCCTCCTGGTGCACGTGCTCGACACGGCGCTGATCCGGGTGTCGCCCGAGGCGTACAACGCGGTGATCGGCACCTATAAGAACGAGATCATGGGCCTGGGCGAGGTCGTGCTCGTCGCCGCCATCGTCTACCACGCCTACAACGGGCTGCGGATCATCCTCGTGGACTTCTGGCCATGGGCGACCCGCCACCAGCGCCACCTCTGGTGGGGCGTGCTGGGGCTCTGGGCCGTCACAATGCTGGGCTTCGCCCCGCGCCACCTCATGAACGTCTTCGCGTCGACGGGAGGCGGTCACTGATGTCCACCGCGATCGCCGACCCCCGCTCACCGATCTCCGCTCCCCGCCGCAGAGGCCCCAACCTCGAGAAGTGGGGCTGGATCTACATGCGCGCCTCGGGCGTGGTGCTCGTCGTCCTGATCTTCGGCCACCTCTTCGTCAACCTGATGGTGGGCGAAGGCATCCACGGCCTGGACTGGGGCTTCGTGGCGGGCAAGCTCGCCAACCCGTTCTGGCAGTGGTGGGACATCCTGATGCTGTGGCTGGCGCTCATCCACGGCGCCAACGGCATGCGCACCATCGTCAACGACTACGTGACGCACCCCCGCACGCGCACGGTCCTCGTGTGGGCTCTGTGGCTCGCCGCCGGCTTCCTCATCCTGCTCGGCACGCTGGTCGTGTTCGCGTTCGACCCGTGCAGCGGGGTGACTCCCGACAGCTCGTTCTTCGAGACCTGCCAGGAGCTCGGCTTCAGCTGATCCCGGCATCCCCGACGACATCCCGAAGACGAAGAAGGCACCTCTCACGTGAGCACCCAGACCACCGACAGCGTCGTGAAGAACGGCGTCCACTATCACCAGTTCGACGTCGTCATCGTGGGTGCCGGCGGCGCCGGCATGCGCGCGGCGATCGAGGCCGGCCCCGGAGCCAAGACCGCGGTCATCACCAAGCTCTACCCCACGCGCTCCCACACGGGTGCGGCGCAGGGCGGCATGGCTGCGGCGCTCGCGAACGTCGAAGAGGACTCCTGGGAGTGGCACACCTTCGACACGGTCAAGGGTGGTGACTATCTCGTCGATCAGGACGCCGCCGAGATCCTCGCCAAGGAGGCGATCGACGCCGTCATCGACCTCGAGAACATGGGCCTGCCGTTCAACCGCACGCCCGAGGGCAAGATCGACCAGCGCCGGTTCGGCGGCCACACGGCCGACCACGGCAAGACGCCCGTCCGTCGCGCATGCTACGCCGCCGACCGTACGGGGCACATGATCCTGCAGACGCTGTTCCAGAACTGCGTCAAGCTCGGCATCAACTTCTTCAACGAGTTCTACGTCCTCGACCTCATCACGGTGAAGGACGACGACGGAGGCACGCAGGTGGCGGGCGTCGTGGCCTACGAGCTCGCCACCGGCGACCTGCACGTCTTCCATTCGAAGGCGATCATCTTCGCCACCGGCGGCTTCGGCAAGATCTTCAAGACGACCTCCAACGCGCACACGCTCACGGGCGACGGCGTGGGCGTCATCTGGCGCAAGGGCCTGCCGCTGGAGGACATGGAGTTCTTCCAGTTCCACCCGACCGGCCTGGCGGGCCTCGGCATCCTGCTGACCGAAGGAGCCCGCGGTGAGGGCGCGATCCTGCGCAACGTCTCGGGCGAGCGCTTCATGGAGCGCTACGCGCCGACGATCAAGGACCTCGCGCCCCGTGACATCGTGAGCCGCTGCATGGTGCAGGAGGTCGCGGAGGGCCGGGGAGCCGGCCCGCACCGCGACTACGTGCTGCTGGACTGCACGCACCTCGGTGCCGAGGTGCTCGAGACCAAGCTCCCCGACATCACCGAGTTCGCTCGCACCTATCTCGGCGTCGACCCGGTGGTCGAGCCCGTCCCGGTCATGCCCACCGCGCACTACGCGATGGGCGGCATCCCGACCAACAACGACGCCCAGGTGCTCAGCGACAACACCACCGTGGTGCCGGGCCTCTACGCGGCCGGCGAGTGCGCGTGCGTCTCGGTGCACGGCTCGAACCGCCTCGGCACGAACTCGCTGCTCGACATCAACGTCTTCGGAAAGCGCGCGGGCCGCAACGCGGTGCAGTACGTGCAGACGGCCGACTTCGTGCCCCTCCCCGAGGACCCGGCCAAGGAGGTGCGCGAGCTGCTGGAGGGCCTGCGCAACAACTCGGGGACCGAGCGCATCGCCGTCCTCCGCAAGACGCTGCAGGACGAGATGGACCGCAAGGCCCAGGTGTTCCGCACCGACCAGTCGCTGTCCGAGGTGATGGACGTCATCGCCGAGCTGCGCGAGCGCTATCGCAACGTGCACGTCGATGACAAGGGCAAGCGGTACAACACCGACCTGCTGGAGGCTGTGGAGCTGGGCTTCCTGCTCGATCTCGCGGAGGTGGTCGTCGTCACGGCGCGCAACCGCAAGGAGAGCCGCGGCGGTCACATGCGCGACGACTACCCCAAGCGCGACGACGAGAACTACATGCAGCACACGATGGCCTACCTGTCGGGGGATGCCCAGTCCTCGCACCCCGAGGACCACATCCGGCTCGACTGGAAGCCTGTGGTCATCACCAGGTACCAGCCGATGGAGAGGAAGTACTGAGGATGGCGACATCCGCGACCGACATCATCGAGCGCACCGACGCCGATGCCCCGGCCAAGGCTGAGGAGGCCGGCGCCGACACCGGCATCCAGTCGTTCCTGGTGACCTTCATCGTGCGCCGCTTCGACCCCGAGGTCGACGAAGAGCCGCGCTGGGTGGACTACGACGTCGAGCTGTATTCGACGGACCGCGTGCTCGACGCCCTGCACAAGATCAAGTGGGAGGTCGACGGCTCGCTGTCGTTCCGCCGCTCGTGCGCGCACGGCATCTGCGGATCCGACGCGATGCGCATCAACGGGCGCAACCGCCTGGCCTGCAAGACGCTGATCAAGGATCTCGACATCTCGCAGCCGATCTACGTCGAGGCGATCAAGGGCCTGCCGCTCGAGAAGGACCTCATCGTCGACATGGAGCCCTTCTTCGCGTCGTACCGCGAAGTGCAGCCGTTCCTGATCTCGAACCTGGCACCGACTCCCGGCAAGGAGCGCATCCAGTCGATCGTCGACCGCGAGGTGTTCGACGACACCACGAAGTGCATCCTGTGCGCCGCGTGCACGTCGTCCTGCCCCGTGTTCTGGACCGACGGACAGTACTTCGGCCCCGCCGCCATCGTCAACGCGCACCGCTTCATCTTCGACTCGCGCGACGACGCGGGCGCCGCGCGCCTCGACATCCTCAACGACAAAGAGGGCGTCTGGCGCTGCCGCACGACCTTCAACTGCACCGAGGCGTGCCCCCGCGGCATCGAGGTCACCAAGGCCATCGCCGAGGTCAAGCAGGCCGTCCTGCGCGGTCGTTCCTGAGCCGCTCCTCCGCTCATCCGCAGGGTGACGGATGCCGGTGCCCGGTGTCTGCTGATCGCTAGTCTGTTCGCGTGAGCTCGCCCAACGCCCCTCGCCCCGGCTCGGCGCAGGCGCCCGCGAAGCGGGATGCGGCAGAGCGCGCGCGGCAGGAGGAGGAGACTCTTCGGGCCCGCTGGGAGGCGACGCAGGAACTCCTGCGGACGCGGCTCGACGCTCCGATCTCGCGCGCGACCGACATCACTCGCAGGACCCTCGCATGGTTCCCCATCCGGGTCTGGCGTCACTTCCTGCTGAGCAACGGGTTCCTGCTCGCGGCGGGCGTCAGCTATCAGGCGCTCTTCGCGATCTTCGCCGCGATCTATGTCGCGTTCGCCGCGGTGGGCCTGTGGCTCGGCGGAAGCGACGAGGCCGTGAAGGGCCTGATCGACATCATCAACGGCTACCTCCCCGGGCTCATCGACGAGGACGGCGGCGCGATCACCCCCGCCCAGGTCGAGCAGATCGTGAGCCAGAACACGGGTGTGCTCGGCGTGACGGGCCTCATCGCGCTCGGCACGCTGATCTGGACGGCGATCGGCTGGGTCACTTTCGGCCGCCGCGCCGTGCGCGACATCTTCGGGCTGCCGTTCGATCTGCGGTCCTACGTCGTGCTGAAGGCGCGGGATCTCCTCGCGGCCACGATCTTCGGCATCGCGCTCATCCTCGGCGCCGTGGTCAGCTCCGCCGGAGCGGTCGCGATCAACGCGATCCTCTCGCTTCTCGGCATCTCGGCGAGCGGAGTGGTCATCGGCTCGGTGCAGCTCACCTCGGTCTTCGTGTCGTTCGCGATCAACTCGACGGCGCTCGCGGCGCTGTTCCGGTTCCTCACCGGCACGCACCTCGCGTGGCGGGTGCTGTGGCCGGGATCGCTGCTGGGCGGCGCGGCCATCACGGTCCTGCAGCTGGGTGCCGGACTCCTGCTCGGCTACACGCCGTCGGATGCGCTGCTGGCCACCTTCGCGATCTTCATCGGGCTGCTGGTGTGGTTCCGGCTCAACGGGATCGTCATGCTGGTCGCGGCGGCGTGGATCGCCGTGCGCGCCAGCGACGAGAAGATCCCCCTCATCCCGCAGACCGAGGCCGAGCGCATGCGCGAAGAGCACGCCGCGCTCGTGCTCGCCGCGCACGTGCGGCTGCGGACGGCGCAGGAGGCGCTGACCCACGCGCCGTGGCACCGCAGGTGGCAGGCCGGCCGCGCCGTGCAGCAGGCGGAGCTCGAGCTGCGCGAGGTCGAGGCATCCGCCCCCGCACCCACCACCCATGGACTCTGGCCACCCGAGACTGTCCTCGGCCAGAAGTAGGCTCGTCCCCGTGTCACGCCGACTTCGCATCGCCTCCGTCAACGTCAACGGCATCCGCGCCGCCGCCCGGAAGGGCATGCTCCCCTGGCTCGAGCAGGCCGACGTCGACGTCCTCGCCCTGCAAGAGGTGCGGGCCACGGCGGACGAGCTCGCCGCATCGCTTCCGGGGTGGCAGACGGTCAACGACGAGGCCCTGGCGAAAGGCCGCGCGGGCGTCGCCATCCTCTCGCGCACCGACTCGGTCGAGGTCCGGCGCGTCCTCGGCGACGACGAGACCCTCGACTCCGCCGGGCGCTGGATCGAGGCTGACTTCGACGTCGACGGCGAGACCGTCACGATCGTAAGCGCGTACGTGCCGACGGGCGAAGCGGGGACGGCCAAGCAGGATGCGAAGTGGGCGTTCCTCGATGCGATGGAGAAGCGGATGCCGCTGCTCCGCCGTGAACGGCCGCTCAGCCTCATCATGGGCGACCTCAACGTGGGGCACCGCGAATTCGACATCCGCAATTGGAAGGGCAACGTCAAGAAGGCGGGCTTCCTCCCGCAGGAACGCGCCTACTTCGACCGCTTCCTCGGTGCGGACGGCACCGAGGTGACGGGGGTCGACGGCTCGACGGGCCAGGGGCTCGGGTGGGTCGATATCGGCCGCCGGCATCACGGCGAGGTGGACGGGCCGTACACCTGGTGGTCGAGCCGCGGCAAGGCGTTCGACACCGACACCGGGTGGCGCATCGACTACCACCTGGCGACACCCGACCTCGCCGCACGCGTGACCGACTACCGGGTCGTGCGGGCGCCCTCGTGGGACACCCGGTGGAGCGACCACGCACCGGTCGTCGCGGACTACGCCGTGGGGCTGTGACGCCCGTGGGTGGGGCAGCGCACGCCCGCCAATAGGATTGACCGGTGACGAAACCCCGCCTCTACTCCGGCATGCAGCCCTCCGCCGACTCGCTTCAGATCGGCAACTACATCGGGGCGCTCATGCAGTGGCGCGACCTGCAGGAGTCCTACGACGCGTTCTTCTCGGTGGTAGACCTCCACGCTCTGACCCAGCCGAACGACCCGGCGGAGCTCCGCGAGAAGACCCGCCGGACTGCCGCGCAGTACATCGCGGCAGGCATCGAGCCGTCGAAGTCGACGCTGTACGTGCAGTCGCACGTCCCCGCGCACCCTGAGCTGGCCTGGGTGCTGTCGACCCTCACCGGGTTTGGCGAAGCCAGTCGCATGACCCAGTTCAAGGACAAGTCCCAGCGCTACGGTGCGGATGCGACCTCGGTGGGCCTGTTCACCTACCCGGTGCTCATGGCCGCCGACATCCTGCTCTATCAGACCGACATCGTGCCGGTGGGCGACGACCAGAAGCAGCACGTCGAGCTGACGCGCGACCTGGCCGAGCGCTTCAACAGCCGCTACGGCCAGACCTTCACCGTGCCGATGCCGGTCATCCAGCAGGAGACCGCCCGCATCTACGACCTGCAGAACCCGACCGCCAAGATGTCGAAGTCCGCCGAATCGGATGCCGGCACTCTGTGGATGCTCGATGACCCCGCCGTATCGGCGAAGAAGGTCATGCGCGCGGTCACGGACAGCGAGGGCTCGGTGCGGTACGACCGTGAGGCGAAGCCCGGCGTCTCGAACCTGCTGGTCATCTACGCGGCTCTGACAGGTCGCCAGATCCCGGCGATCGAGGACGAATACGCGGGTCGCGGCTACGGCGACTTCAAGAAGGGACTCGCCGAAGTGGTCGTGGGCGAGTTCGGCCCGGTGCGCGCCCGCGCGCTCGAGCTGCTGGACGATCCGGCTGAGCTCGACCGCGTGCTCGCCGCCAACGCCGCCAAAGCCGAGGCGGTCTCCCGCCGGACGCTCGACGACGTGTACGACAAGGTCGGGCTCCTCCGCCGGGGCTGAAGATGCAGATGGCCACCCTGCGAACGCAGCGGCTCGAACTCTCGGGCCTTCGCGAATCAGACGTGGACGCGCTGTTCGAGGCGTGCCAGGACCCCGACATCCGGCGATACACGACGGTCCCCACGCCCTACGAGCGCCACCACGCGGTGGAATTCGTGCAGCGGGTCGCGAAGGGCTGGGACGCCGGAACCGAGCAGACCTGGGCGATGCGCGACGGCGAGACTCTCGCGGGCATGGTGGGGCTCTACCGTCAGGGGGGCGGAACAGCGGAGCTCGGCTACTGGGTCGCTCCCAGGTCACGGGCGCGCGGCTTCACCACCGAGGCCGCTCGAGCGGTGATCGACTGGGCGTTCTCGCCAGAGGAGCTCGCACTCGTCCGCATCGAGTGGCGCGCCGTCGTCGGCAATGTCCTCTCTGCCCGCGCTGCGCGGACGCTCGGCTTCCGGTTCGAGGGCACGCTTCGCCAGGCGCTGCGCAACGGCTCGGGCGCGCGCGACGACGGATGGATCGCAGGCCTGCTCGCGACGGACGACCGCACCCCTCAGCCCTGGTCGGTCCTCGAGCACTGACCCTCACGCGCCCCGCGAGCGGATGCGTCCATGGCTGCACGCGCCGACGCACACCGGCGCTTCGCAGGCAAGGACCAGCCCGCCCCTCGGTGCGCCATGCCAGGATGGGCGCATGCCCGAGATGCCCGAGGTGCAGGGGCTCGTCGACTTCCTGCGCGAGCGCGTGACCGGACTCGAGATCACGCGGGTCTCGGTCGCGAACATCGCGGCGCTGAAGACCTACGATCCACCGGTGCAGGCTCTGCAGACGGCCCAGATCACGGGCGCCGAACGGCATGGCAAGTTCATCGACCTCGCAACGAAGACGACGGATGCCGCGCCCGGCCCGCATCTCGTCTTCCACCTGGCCAAGGCCGGCTGGCTGCGCTGGTACGACCAGCTCCCTGCGACGATCATCAAGCCGGGCAAGACGCCCATCGCCCTGCGCGTGGCCCTGAGCGACGGCTCGGGGTTCGACCTGACCGAGGCGGGCACCAAGAAGTCCCTCGCGTTCTCCGTGGTCCGGCAGCCCGCGGAGGTGCCCGGGGTGCAGCGCCTCGGGCCCGATCCACTCGACGACGACTTCACGCGCGACACCTTCGCGTCGCTCCTCGCCGGGCGTCGCACGCAGATCAAGGGCGTGCTCCGCGACCAGACGATCATCGCCGGGGTGGGCAACGCCTATTCGGACGAGATCCTGCACGCCGCGAAGATGTCGCCGTACGCCCTGGCGTCCAGCCTCGACGACGCCGACATCGACAGGCTGTTCTCGGCGATGACCGTGACGCTGCGAGAGGCGATAGCCGAGGCATCCGGCAAGCCGCCCGCCGAGCTGAAGGATGCGAAGCGGCGAGGCATGCAGGTGCACGGCCGGCGTGGCGAAGCCTGTCCGGTCTGCGGCGACACGGTGCGCAGCGTCTTCTTCGCCGACAATTCGCTGGAGTACTGCCCCACGTGCCAGACCGGTGGCAAGATCCTCGCGGATCGCCGGCTGTCGAGACTGCTCAAGTAGCGGTCATTCCGTGACGTCCGCGTCGACCCAGTCGAGCGCCTTGCCCACCGCCTTCTTCCACAGGCGGTAGCGGCGCTCGCGATCCTCCGCCGGCATTCGGGGCTCGAACCGGACATCTTCCTGCCAGTGGGCACGCAGCTCGTCGAATCCCGCCCACAGCCCTGTGGCCAGCCCCGCGGCATACGCCGCACCGAGGGCCGTCGTCTCGACCACCTTCGGCCGGATGACGGGGATGCCGAGCACGTCGGCCTGGAACTGCATGAGCAGCGCATCTCTGGTCATCCCGCCGTCGACACGGAGCTCCGCGAGCTCGCGTCCGCTGTCGGCGACCACCGCGTCGATGACGTCCCGGGTCTGGAACGCCGTCGATTCCAGCGCAGCGCGCGCGATGTGTCCGCGGTTGACGAAGCGCGTCAGCCCCACCAGGGCGCCACGCGCGTCGGGCCGCCAGTATGGCGCGAACAAGCCCGAGAACGCGGGGACGAAGTAGGCCCCGCCGTTGTCTGCCACGGTCTCGGCGAGGACCTCGACGTCCTCGGACCGCTGGATGATGCCGAGATTGTCGCGCAGCCACTGCACGAGCGACCCGGTGACGGCGATCGACCCCTCGAGGGCGTAGTGCGCCGGCTTCCCTGCACAGCGGTATGCCACGGTCGTGATCAGCCCGTGCTGCGACCGCACGATCTCGGTGCCGGTGTTGACAAGCAGGAAGTTGCCCGTGCCATACGTGTTCTTCGACTCCCCATCTTCGAATGCCGCCTGGCCGAACGTCGCCGCCTGCTGGTCGCCGAGGATCCCGGCGATCGGCACGCCTCGCACGACCCCCGGCAGCTGGGCTTCCCCGAGGACTTCGGACGACGAGCGGATCTCGGGCAGCATCGGGCGAGGGATGCCCCATTGCTCGAGCAGCTCATCCGACCAGTCCAGGGTCCGCAGGTCCATCAGGAGCGTGCGGCTGGCGTTCGTCACATCGGTGACATGGATTCCCCCGCGGCCCCCGCCGGTGAGGTTCCACACCACCCACGTGTCGGGAGTGCCGAAGAGCAGGTCGCCCGCCTCGGCCGCCGCCCGCGCACCGGGCACGTTGCGCAGGATCCACGCGACCTTGGATGCCGAGAAGTAGGTCGCGAGGGGCAGCCCGGTGACCTCCGCGAATCGATCGGTGCCACCCTCGGCCGCGAGCCGGTCGATGTGCTCCTGGGTGCGGGTGTCCTGCCACACGATCGCGTTGGAGACCGGGCGACCCGACCGGCGATCCCACACGATCGCCGTCTCGCGCTGGTTGGTCACACCGATGCCGGCGAGCTCGCCGGACCCGAGCCGCGCCCGCGAGAGCGCGGACGCGATGACCCACTGGGTGTTCGTCCAGATCTCGACGGGGTCGTGCTCGACCCAGCCGGCCCGCGGCAGAAGCTGCTCGTGCTCGCGCTGAGCCGTCGCGACGATCGTGCCTCGCGCATCGAAGACGATCGCCCGTGTCGAGGTGGTGCCCTGATCGATCGCCAGCACATGCTCGGGCACAGCGCCTCCTCCTCGTCGAGAGTCGCCCTCCGGCGACCTCGTCAGGCTATCGCGAGGTCGGAACGGATGCCGCGGCCGGCCACCCCGGGTCTGCGGCGTGCACGCGTTCGAGCGCTCGCTCGGCTTCTGCGTGCCGCTTGCGCTCGCTCCAGCCCAGCACCGGTGCGACGGCATCCGCCACCTCTTGAGCGGAGTCCGCCGTCGCCGCGCCGATGAACGCGATGCTGGTCCGCCGCAGGAGCAGGTCGTCGAGGTGGACCACACGCTCGGTCCGGGCGAGATGGCGCAGCTCGCCGGTGGAGTAGTCCGGGAGAGTGCGCAGCGGCCGATCGTCCTCGTCGACCGCGATCGCCTCGATGACGTCGGCGGCGACGGTGCCGTAACGGTCGAGGAGCACCTCGGCCCGGTCGATGCCGAAGCCGCCTTCGTGCGCAGCGAGCCACTGGCGCCGGGCCGCCTCGGTCATCGGGTAGCCTCGGCCGCCGCCGATCGGGAGTCGCTTGGTGGAGCGCACCCGGGTGCTTCCGAGCAGAGCGAGGGTGCGGTTGGTGAGATTCTCGGCCGATGCGCGGAACGTGGTCCACTTTCCGCCGACCAGGCTGAGCACTGTCGTGCCGGGATCGCCATCGAGCGGTGCCGCTTCGATCCGGTAGTCGCGCGAGACGAAGCCGGTCGCGACGTCTCCGTGACCGGGAAGCGGTCGCACCCCGGCGAAGCGGTAGACGATCTCGGACCGGTCGACCGGCAGCCCCGGCAGCACCTGCCCCACGAGATCGATGAAGTAGTCGACCTCGTCATCCGTGCACACGATGGGGTCTGCCATGTCGTGCTCGAGGTCGGTCGTTCCGACGAGCACCCGGCCCTTGAGGGGGTAGATGAGCACGATCCGGCCGTCGCTGTGCTCGAAGAACAGCTCGCGACCGCCCGTCGCCTCGAGGAGCTCGGTGTTGTCGAGCACGATGTGCGAGCCCTTCGTGCCGCCCATGAACGTCGTCGGCTCGCCCAGCGCCGCGTTCGTCACGTCGGTCCAGGGGCCCGAGGCGTTGATGACGACGGATGCCGAGAACGGCGCCTCTTCGCCCGTCTCGAGGTTGTGGAGGACGACGCGGCCGCCCTCGACGCGGGCACCCGCGGTGTAGTTGGCCGCCCGGGCGCGACCTCGTCCGATGGCCAGGGCATCGCCCAGGATGTCGATCGCGAGCCGCTCAGGGTCGTGGAGCGAGGCATCCCAGTAGGTGGCGGTGTACTTGACCTTGGGGTTGAGGCGCGGGAGGGCTTCGAGCGAGGCGGCCCGGCCCTGGAACGTGTGACGCGGCACGCGACCGCCACCGCCCGAGAAGGCGTCGTAGATGACGAGGCCGACCTTGATCAGGACCGCGCCGCGCTCGCGGGGCCTGGCGCCGCCGCCGTGCCGCAGGAATCTCAGCGGGGCGCTGACGAGCCCGGAGAAGGTCGTGAAGATCGGGATGGTCGTCTGCAGCGGGCGGACGAAGTGGGGAGCGAGCCGGAGGAGGGCGTTGCGCTCGCTCACCGCCTCTTGGACGAGGCGGAACTCGCCGTTCTCGAGATACCGGATGCCGCCGTGGATCATGTGAGACGAGGCAGCCGAGGCGCCGCTGACGAAGTCCGAGCGCTCGACCAGCGCGACATCGACTCCCTGCAGGGCGAGGTCGCGGAAAGTGGCGAGTCCGTTGATGCCGCCGCCGATGATCAGGACATCGGCGGACGGGCGCGCCGCGAGCGATTCGAAGCCGGATCCCCCATCAGTCATGGTCTGTTCCTCCTTGCTCCAGGCTACGTCTCACCGACGACAGCGGCGCCGAGCGGGCGGCATGTCCCATGTTCCGCGCAGGAGGGATCCCGGATGCGGCCTGCGCGTGAACACCGGGCGAAGACCTCGGGGGGCAACGTGTCGCGGGACGACGCGGGAATGAATCATCCGAAGGCGCGTTTACTACACTCAGAGAATCAAACGTGCTCCGGGGTCGGTGGGAATCCGAACCGGCGGTGACAGTCCGCGAGCCGAGGTCTTCCTTCCCTTCGGGAGGATGCCGAGGCCGATCCGGTGAGAATCCGGAACCGACGGTGATGCAGTGCACACGCGCTGCTAGTCCGGATGGGAGGCGCACGGGTGACGCGGCGCGCGCCGTCGTTCGCCCTTGCCCCCGGGTCTCGAAAGCCAGGCAGAGAAGACGGATGACCGTGACAGACGCGGAGCAGAGCGCGATGAGGCGTGCGCTCACGCTCGCGCTGAACGGCCCGCGCGGGGTCAACCCGCAGGTGGGCGCCGTGCTGCTCTCGTCCGACGGCGACATCCTCGCTGAGGGATGGCACCGGGGTGCGAGCACTCCGCACGCCGAGGTCGACGCGCTCTCGAAGCTCGCCCCCGGCGCAGCCCAGGGGGCGACCGCCGTCGTGACCCTCGAGCCCTGCAATCACACGGGTCGCACCGGCCCCTGCTCGGAGGCGCTCATCGCCGCAGGTGTCGCACGCGTCGTCTATGCCGTCGCCGACCCGGGCGATCACTCGTCCGGAGGCGGCGCGCGGCTTCGGGCAGCCGGAGTGGAGGTCGTCCCTGGCGTCCTCGGGGACGAGGGGTCGGCACTGCTCGAGTCCTGGCTCGCCGTGCAGCGGCTCGGCCGGCCGCACGTCACCGTCAAGTGGGCCCAGAGCCTCGACGGCCGGGCTGCGGCGTCCGACGGCACGAGCCAGTGGATCACCGGCTCCGCGGCGCGCCTGGACGTCCACCGGCGCCGCGCCGTGGCCGATGCCGTCGTCGCGGGCATCGGCACCGTGCTCGCAGACGACCCCGCACTGACCGCCCGGGACGCCGCCGGCGACCTTCTCCCGCAGCAGCCCCGGCCCGTCGTTCTCGGCGTCCGGCCCGTGCCCGCCGGCGCGGCCGTGCTCCGGCATCCGCTCCCCCTCCTGCAGTACGGGGGCGATGACCTGCCGGCCGCCCTCGCCGACCTTCGCGAGCAGGGCGTCCAGCGCGTCTTCGTGGAGGGCGGACCCACGATCGCCAGCGCGTTCCTGCGAGAGGGCCTCGCCGACGAGGTGCTCGCGTACATCGCACCGGTGCTGCTCGGCGGCGACAAGCTCGCGCTCGGAGACATCGGCATCGGCACCATCGGAGAGGCACGGCGTCTGAGCGTGTCGTCCGTCGAGCGTCTCGGCGACGATCTGCTCGTCATCGCGACGCCGGACGCGCGCACCGCCGTCACCACCGGCGCCCCCGCACACCACGCAGAAGGAGACGAGTGATGTTCACCGGAATCGTCGAGGAGATCGGCGAAGTGACGGATGCCGCACCCTACGGCGACGGCGTCCGCGTCACCGTGCGGGCACCCCAGGCCGTGTCGGACGCCGCCCACGGAGACTCGATCTCGGTGAGCGGAGTGTGCCTGACGGTGGTCGATCAAGGCGAGGACTGGTTCACGGCTGACGTCATGAAGCAGACCCTCGACATGTCGACGCTGGCCGGGGTCGGTGCGGGCCGCGCGGTCAACATCGAGCGTGCGACGCAGGCTCACGGACGCCTGGGCGGACACATCGTGCAGGGCCACATCGACGGCACCGGCGAGGTTCTGGAGGTCCGGCGCGGCGAGCAGTGGCGTGTGCTGCGCATCTCGCTCTCCCGCGAACTCGCCCCTCTCGTCGTCGACAAGGGCTCGATCGCCGTCGACGGCGTCTCGCTGACCGTCAGTGCCGTGAGCGACGCGACCGCCGCGGCCACCGCGCACTGGTTCGAGGTGTCGCTCATCCCCGAGACGCTCGAGGCGACGACGCTGGGCGCCCGCCGAGCGGGCGACCGCGTCAACCTCGAGACCGACATCCTTGCTCGCCATGTGCAGCGGCTTCTCTTTTTTGCGGCACCGGCCGGACCCGCGCTCCGCGAGGGCCCTTTCCCGGCACCGGCCGGACCCGCGCTCCGCGAGGCCGCATTCCCGCCACCGGCCGGACCCGCGCTCCGCGAGGCCGCATTCCCGGCACCGGCCGCACTCCCACGTTCCGCGGCGGAGGCCGCCTCCACGGAAGGAGGCTCACGATGAGCCTTTCCACCATCCCCGAAGCCCTCGAGGCGCTGCGCTCCGGGCGCCCCGTCATCGTGGCGGACGACGAGAACCGCGAGAACGAGGGTGACGTCGTCCTCTCGGCCGAGCTCGCCACGCCCGAGTGGGTGGCGTGGACCGTCCGCTGGTCGAGCGGCTTCATCTGCGCCCCGATGCCCGCCGAGTGGGCGGACCGTCTCGACCTGCCGCCGATGGTGGCCGTCAACGAGGATGCCCGCGGCACCGCGTACACGGTGAGCGTCGACGCCGCCGACCGCACCACGACGGGCATCAGCGCGTCCGACCGCGCCCACACCCTCAACGTCCTCGCCGACCCGACCTCGATTCCGTCGAGCGTCCGGCGCCCGGGCCACATCCTTCCGCTGCGAGCCGTCGACGGCGGTGTGCGCGAGCGCGGCGGCCACACCGAGGCCGCCGTGGAGCTCATGCGCCTCGCCGGTCTTCAGCCGGTCAGCGGGATCGCGGAGATCGTGGCCGAGGACGGCTCGATGATGCGCCTTCCGGGGCTCATCGACCTCGGCGCCCGCGACGGCGTGCCCGTCATCACGATCGAGCAGCTCATCGCATTCCTCGACGAGACCGAGCCCCTCTCCGACGGAGAGCGTTCCGCCCAGAAGCGCCGCGTGAGCCTGCGTGCGGAAGCCAATGTGCCGACGGCGCACGGCGGATTCCGCTTCCTCGCCTACAAGGATCGCGTGACGGGCACCGATCACATCGCGGTGGTCTCGGGCGAGCTCCTCGAGGACGCACCGCTCGTGCGCGTGCACTCCGAGTGCCTCACCGGTGAGGCCTTCGGCTCGCTGAAGTGCGAGTGCGGCCCACAACTCCTCGCCGCCCTCGATGCGATCGACCGGGACGGCGGCGTCGTCATCTACATGCGTGGGCACGAGGGCCGCGGCATCGGCCTCATCAACAAGCTGCGCGCCTACAGCCTGCAGGAGCGCGGCCTCGACACAGTCGACGCAAACCTCGCCCTCGGTCTCCCCGCCGACGCACGCGACTACGCCGCGGCCGCCGGCATCCTCGCCGACCTGGGCGTCGAGAGGGTGCGTCTGCTCACGAACAACTCCGACAAGGTCTTCCAGCTCCGCGAACTGGGGCTTGAGATCGTCGAGCAGGTGCCGCTCCTGGTCGGCGTCGGCCCGAACAACCATCAGTACCTCGCCACGAAGCGAGACAGGATGGGCCACATCATCGACGAGCAGGAGCTCAGCGATGCCCTCGCCCAGATGAAGGAGACCCACCTGGCGGGAGGCGCGAGCGCATGAGCGGCAAGGGAGCGCCGATCGTCGGCGGAACCGACGCCACGGGCCTGGACATCGTGATCGTCGCCGGAACGTGGCACGACGTGATCAGCGACGGACTCATCGCCGGAGCCGAACGCACCCTCGAGGAATCGGGCGCCTCGTGGCGTCTGGTGCGGGTAGCGGGATCGTTCGAGCTTCCGGTCGTGGCGAAGGCGGCTCTGGATGCGGGGGCCGACGCCGTCGTGGCGCTCGGCGTCATCATCCGCGGCGGAACCCCGCACTTCGAGTACGTCTCGTCGGCGGCAACCGACGGCCTCACGCGTGTGGCGATCGACACCGGCAAGCCGGTCGGGTTCGGCCTGCTGACCCTGGACGACGAGGAACAGGGGATCCAGCGCGCGGGGCTTCCCGGATCGAAGGAGGACAAGGGCGCCGAAGCGGCGGATGCCGCAATACGCACGGCGCTGGTCCTCCGTGAGCTGCGCGACGGCCGGCGGAGGCCCGTCGGCTTCTGAGGCCCGGGAGTGGGGCCCGGGTTGGGAGGCGGCTCCCGCGTGCTGACGTTCAACCTTCAGTAGTACATAAGGTACCGTGATGGCATGGAAACCCTGCGTCACCTCGTCGTCCTGATCCACCTCGTCGGCTTCGCCCTGCTCTTCGGCGCGTGGGCCGTCGAAGCGGTGAACGGCCACCGCGGAATCACTCGTCTCATGAACTGGGGCCTCGCCGTCGCGGGTCTCGCCGGGCTCATCCTCGCGGCTCCCTGGGGCATCGAGTACGACCTCAACTACGCCAAGATCGGCATCAAGCTGGTCATCCTCGTCATCATCGGGGCGCTGCTCGGAATCGGCGCGGCGCGTCAGCGCAAGAACGGCTCGGTGCCGCCGGCCATCTTCTGGTCGATCGGCGTCCTCACGCTGGGCAACGCGGCGATCGCGGTGCTCTGGCGCTGAGCCGCAGCATCCGCCTTCTCACAGGAGAAACCGGCACCCGGCGTCCGACGCCGGTGCCGGTTCTTTCGCGTGTGGGCCCCGGACGCTGTGGGGATCGAGCGGGCGTGCCGTGTCACACGCGGAAACGGGAGCAAGCGCACGGCGGCAGCGCCGTAGCATGAGGCGGCGCCCGGCCCTCGGGTGCGACGAGGAGGAGCCGTGGCCGAGATCCAGGATGCGTCGCAGAAGGTGATCCTCGACTGGTTCCTCCCGCTCACGGGCGACTCGAGGACGAACCTGGCGCTGGGCAGCGCGACCGACAACGATCCGGCGCGTCTGCAGGCGGCATCGCGAAAGCCGACGCTCGGGTACCTCACGCAGATCGCGCAGGCGGCGGAGCAGCTCGACTACGAGGCTGTCCTCATTCCGACCGGGGGCGGAAACGAAGAAAGCTGGACGATGGCGACCGCCCTCACCCAGCACACCCGGCGCCTCGAGTACCTCGTCGCCGTGCGGCCGGGACTCGTCTCCCCCACCCTGCAGGCCCAAGTGACGGCGACTTTCCAGAGCGTGAGCGAAGGCCGCCTCCGGATCAACGTGGTCGCCGGCGGTGAGGACGCCGAGCAGCGCCGCTTCGGCGACACCATCGGCCACGACGGGCGATACCAGCGCGCCGCAGAGTACGTCAGCATCCTGCGCCGCCTGTGGACCGGCGAGCGGGTCACGCATCGCGGCACCTTCTTCGACATCGAGGACGCATACATCCCGGAGATCTCGCGCGTGCCCGAGATCTACCTGGGGGGATCATCGGATGCCGCCATCGACGTCGCAGCCGAGCACGCCGACGTGTATCTGACGTGGGGCGAGCCGCCTGTCCAGGCCGGCGAGAAGATCGACCGCGTGGCCGAGCGGGCGGCGGGATACGGACGCGCGCTGCGCTACGGCATCCGGCTGCACGTGATCGCCCGACCGACCTCGGAAGAGGCGTGGCAGATCGCCGACTCGCTGATCGCAGGCCTGGATCCCGCGCTCGTGGCGGACCGCCGCGCCGCGTTCGGCGCGTCGGGATCGACGGGCCAGCGGAGGCAGTTCGCCCTGACCAACGGCGGCACCACTCGCGCCGACCTCGAGATCCATCCCGGGCTCTGGGCCGGGGCGTCGCTCGTCCGCGGCGGTGCCGGCACTGCCCTGGTCGGGAGCTATGCGGAGGTCGCCGGCCTGATCGAGGAGTATCGCGCGGTCGGCTTCAGGGAATTCGTGCTCTCGGGCTACCCGCACCTCGAGGAGGCGTACTGGTTCGCCGAGGGCGTGCGGCCGGAACTTGCGAGGCGCGGGCTGCTCTGAGCCCGTGCAGGCTGCCACGTCAGTCGAGGAAGAGCGCCCGCAGCCGCTTGGTCGTGAACACCAGGCCCACGGCGATCATCACCAGGTAGTACAGGACGTGCCACAGCATGTCGGGCGAGAGAACCCCGGTCGTGAGGCCGCGGACGAGCTCGACGCCGTGCCACAGCGGGAATGCCATCACCACCTTCTGAATCCACTCCGGGTAGACCGTGATGGGGTACAGGGTCGCGGAGAACAGGAACATCGGCAGCAGGACGAAGTTGATCCAGTCCATCTGCTGGAAGGTCTTCATGTAGCTCGTCACGGCCATGCCGAGGGCCGCGAAGCCGAACGCGATGAGCAGGACGGCGGGGATCGCGAGGATCGCGGTGGGCGCCAGGTTGAGGCCGAGCAGCTGCATGACGATCATGAAGCCCGTGGCATAGAGCAGACCGCGCAGCAGCGCGTAGAGGATCTCGCCGAGCGCGACATCCAGCGGTCCGAGCGAGGTCGCCAGCATGCCCTCGTAGAGTTTGCCGTAGTTGAGCTTGAAGAAGACGTTCCAGGTGGAGTCGTACATGGCGCCGTTCATCGCCGAGACGGCGAGCAGCGCCGGCGCGATGAACGCGGCATACGACACCTCGACGCCGCCGGACGTCTCGACGTCGCCGATCAGCGAGCCGAGGCCCAAGCCCATCGACGCCAGGTAGAAGACCGGCTCGAAGAAGCCCGAGAGCACGACGACCCAGCTCGACGATCGGGCGGCGACCAGACCCCGCTGCACCACCGCGCCGGGGTTGCCGGCCCACAGCGCCCGTACGCCGCCGCGCCGGGGCGAGGCAACCGTCGTCGTCACCGCGGTCATTTCGCGAGCCTCTTGGTGAACACCCGACGGCCCATGATGAAGCCGGCGATCGCGAGGACGAGCAGGTAGGCGAGATGCACCCAGGCGATGGGCTCATCGGCCCAGCTGCCGTAGGTGACGATCCGCCCGAGCTCGGATGCATGCCAGAGCGGCGAGATCCAGCCGATCCACTGCAGCCAGAGCGGAAGGTTGGCGAGCGGGTAGAAGGTGCCCGAGAACAGGAACATCGGCATGAAGATGAAGCGCTGCACGAGCGCGAACTGACCCCGGTCGTCCTCGAGTGACGCGGCATATGCCATGAGCGGAATCCCGAAGGAGAGCCCGGCGAGCACGCCGATCGGAATCATGAGCCATGCCGTCTCGGGGGACGTCGCGTCAGGCTGGAGCCAGGCGAAGAAGAACCAGATGAACAGGTAGTAGAGGCCGACCGTCAGCAGCATGCGCGCCGCCGCGCCGACCACCACACCGGCAGCGATCTGGTTCGACGAGAGCGCCGACGAGTTGAACCCGTAGAAGTAGCGCCGCCACTTGAAGCCGGCCATCACCGGATAGGTGAACTCCTCGGACGCCACCGAGATCGCGGCCGTCATGAGCAGAGCCGGCGCGACGAAGACGAGGTACGGCACCTCCATGCCGCGATCGTCGACGGGCGCCTCGATGAGCGCCGCGAGACCGACCGCGAGACCGAGCAGATACAGGACCGGCTGGCCCACGGCGCCGACGATGATCGTCCAGCCGTAGGCGCGCATCGCGCGCACCATGTGCTCGGTGACATACCAGGTGCCGAGAGCGCGAGGCTTGCGGCCCCATTCCATCGCCTCGGCACGCAGTTCGTCGAGCGACGGGTGGACCACGGTGGCGGATGCCGCTCCCCCCGTCGACGCCGGGACCGGCATCCCGGATCCGTCGTCGGGCTGGTCGTGCGCGTCGCTCATTCGATCAGCGACCTTCCGGTGAGCCGGAGGAAGACGTCTTCGAGGCTCGAGCGCCGCACCAGGGAGGTGAGCGGCTCGTGGCCCGAGTGGGTGATGTGCTCGAGCACCTTCTCGCCGTCGTCGGTGTAGATGAGGATGCGGTCGGGCAGCACTTCGATGCGGTCGCCGATGCCGGTCAGCTCGGCGGCGACCCCCTCGTTGCGGTCGGAGCCGAAGCGGACCTCGAGCACTTCGCGACTCGAATGCTCGCGAATGAGGGAGGCAGGGGTGCCTTCGGCCATGATCCGGCCCTTGTCGACCACGATCAGCCGATCGCAGAGCTGCTCGGCCTCGTCCATGTAGTGCGTCGTGAGCACCAGGGTGGTCCCGCGCTCCTTCAACCGGAACAGGCGGTCCCACAGCACGTGCCGGGCCTGCGGGTCGAGCCCGGTCGTCGGCTCGTCGAGCAGGAGGATGCGGGGGTCGTTGATGAGGCCGCGGGCGATCGTCAGCCGTCGCTTCATGCCGCCCGAGAGCTGGTCGACCCTGCTCTTGGCCTTGTCTTCGAGGGCGGCGAAGGCGAGCAGCTCGTCGGCCTTCTCGTGGCAGACCTTCGGGGGCAGGCCGAAGTACCGGCCGTAGATGTAGAGGTTCTCGCGCGCGTTCAGCTCGCCGTCGAGGTTGTCCTGCTGAGGGACGACCCCGAGGCGCGAGCGGATCTCGGGCCCGTACTGGTCGGGGTCGAGGCCGAGGATCGTGAGGTCGCCCTGAGTGCGCGTCGAGACGGCGCCGATCATCTTCATGGTGGTCGATTTGCCGGCACCGTTGGGGCCGAGCAGGCCGAAGGACTCGCCCGGCGCGACCTCGAACGAGAGCCCGTCGACCGCCAGGAAGTCGGGCTTGCCCTTGACCTTGTAGGCCTTCACGAGGTTCTTCGCATCGATCACGGGGGCAGGCACTGGACAACCCTAGCGCCGGGGTGCGACGTCGCCTCGGGAGTCCGGAGGGGACTCCGGAGGTCTCGTGCCCTTCCGGAGGAYGGATGCCGGCCACCGATCCTCGCAAAGGGCTTGCGCCCTTCGGGAGGCATTGTGCCCTTCCGGAGGACGGATGCTGTCCGCGGATCCTCCCGAACGGCACAAGTCCTCCCGAATTCACGCGGCCGTCAACCTGAGTTGACAGCATTCGGAGTGTCAACTAAGGTTGACAACCGTGAGCGACAACATCCGCACCGCAATCGCGTCAGCCCAGGGCGGCGAGCCGCTGGCCGAGCTGCGACGGCTGCGGGCCCTCCACGCCGAGCTCGCTCGTGCGGAAGCCGAGCAGGTGCGGCGGGCGCGGGCGCAGGCGTATTCGTGGGTCGCGATCGCCGACGCCCTCGGAGTGAGCAGGCAAGCCGTTCACAAGAAGTACGGTCGAAGGTAGGGCGATCGCCCTCCTCTCCCAGCAACAACGACGGAGAATCCGCATGTCCACGACCACCCGCCCCGCGCGTTCACGACGAGGCAGCCGTTCAGCCGAAGACGGCCCCCGCGCGAGCCTGAAGCAGCTCGTGCCGTTCCTGCTCGAGCACAAGCGGGTGCTCATCGTCGTCGCGATCCTGAGCGTGATCGGCGCCGCCGCGACGCTCCTGCAGCCTCTGCTGGTCGGAGTCCTGATCGGACGCGTCCAGGCCGGCGAGCCGCTCGGCATGCTCGTCTGGGGAATCGTGGTGCTGGTGATCGCCGCGTCGATCACGTCGGGCTTCCAGCACTTCCTCCTGCAGCGCACCGGCACCGCCGTCGTGTACTCGTCGCGACGCAGGCTGATCGGCCGGATCCTGCACCTGCCCATCCGCGAGTTCGACGCGCGCCGAACCGGCGACCTCGTCTCTCGCGTCGGCACCGACACGACGCTCCTGTACGCCGTCCTCACGCAGGGCCTCGCCGATGCGATCGGCAACTCGATCGTCTTCGTGGGCGCGCTGATCGCGATGGCGGTCATCGACCCGGTGCTGCTCGGACTCATCGTGCTGGTGATCGGCGTGTCGATCGCCGTCGTGACGCTGCTGAGCGGCCGCATCCGCACCGCCACCCGCGACCAGCAGGAGCGCGTCGGCGAGCTCGCCTCGGGAGTGGAGCGGGCGGTCGGATCGATTCGCACCGTGCGCGCGGCCGGGGCGAGCGACCGCGAAGAGGCAGCCATCGCGAGCCTCGCCGAAGACGCCTACGACCAGGGTGTGCGGATCGCGAAGGTGTCGGCCCTCGTCGTGCCGATCGCGGGGATCGCACTCCAGGTGTCGCTGCTCGTGGTCCTGGGAGTCGGTGGCCTGCGGGTCGCCGCCGGTGCCATCACCGTCGCAGCGCTCGTGACCTTCGTCATGTTCCTGTTCCTGCTCATCGCGCCGCTCGGCTCGTTCTTCGGCGCGATCACCTCGGTCAACCAGGCGCTCGGCGCGTTGGGGCGCATTCAAGAGGTCCTCGACCTGCCCACCGAGACGCAGGACGATGCCGCGATCGCGGTCTCGGTTCGGGAGCGCGCTCAGGGGGTGGCGGATACCGAGGCGAGGATGGATGCCGAAACGAGGACGGATGCTGCCACCTCCCTCCTCGCTCGGGAAGAGATCCTCGCTGCGGGCGCCACGCGCCACCCGCAGCCGGCGATCGAGTTCCGGGGGGTCCATTTCCGCTACCCCGAAGCCGTCGTGGCCGCTCGCCGCAAGGCGGAGTCCGAGGCGATCGCCGTGCTCGAGAACGCGCATGTCGACCGGGTGGTGGCCGAGGACTTCGCAAGGGAGGACCCTGCCACCCCGACGCCGCGGCTCGACGGTGAAGTGCTGCGAGGGGTCTCGTTCTCGGTCCCCCGGGGCGCGCGCGTCGCACTCGTGGGCCCGTCCGGGGCCGGCAAGAGCACGACGCTCGCACTCATCGAGCGGTTCTACGACCCGACCGAAGGCGCGGTTCTGCTCGACGGTGCCGATGTCCGGACTCTGGACCGGATCGCCCTCCGGGCCCAGCTCGGCTACGTCGAGCAGGATGCCCCGACCCTCGCCGGCACCATCGCCGAGAACCTCCGCCTGGCGTCGCCGGCGGCATCCGACGACGAGTGCGAGCGCGTGCTGCGCGCGGTCAACCTCGGGGAAGTGCTCGAGCGCAGCCCACTGGGCATCGAGGCGCCCGTGGGCGAGAGCGGGGTGATGCTGTCCGGCGGCGAGCGTCAGCGCCTGGCGATCGCCCGCGCACTGCTCGCCGCTCCCCCGATCCTGCTGCTCGACGAATCGACCTCGTCGCTCGACGGTCTCAACGAGCAGCGCATGYGCGACGCCATCGACGCGGTCGCGACCGGCCGCACGCTGGTCGTCATCGCGCACCGCCTCTCGACCGTCGTCGACAGCGATCACATCGTCGTGATGGATCACGGTCAGGTCGTCGGCCAGGGGACGCACTCCGAGCTGGTCGAGACGACCCCCCTCTATCGCGACCTGGCGAGGCACCAGCTGCTGGTCTGACTCAACCGGCCTCGTGGCGAGCCGCTACGTCCCGGACGAGCCGATACATCGCGGGCGGTCCATGCCGTATCGGCCCGCGCACCATGTATCGGTTCGCCAAGCGGAACCGTGGCTGGCGGGCTGGCTGCTACGGCGTGCCGAGCACCTCGCGCACCGCCGAGATGCCGGGGGCGAAGAAGTAGCCTCCGCCGGTCGCCGTCACGAACGCGCGATCGATCTCGACGGTGCGAGCCTGGCCCGTCGGCGAGGACACGTCGATGTGCCGCCTGCGATCGCCGTGCACGTCGGACTGGCCGATGATCGGGTCGTGGCCGCCGGCCTGAGGCTGGAGCGCTGAGTTCGCCCAGCGCCGGATGACGAACTCGAACTGATCCTCGATCGAGGTCATGTAGGCGGCGAACAGCAGACCGCGCTCTGTCGCCACGAGCTCGGCCGAAGGGTCGGACACGCCGGCGAGCGGCGGCCCGAAAGGGATGCCGCGACGCAGCATCAGCCGCAGGAACGTGTCGGCCGGCGCCCCGAAGTCCGTGGCACTGTCGCGCGGGTTGACCTTGCGGATGTGCCCGGCGACGGGACAGGCCTGGCCGAACATGTCGCTGCGCGCCCGCGCGTGGAGGTCGCCGCCATAGCCCGCCTGAGTGAGTTCGGGGCTCGGCATCCATCCCCCGGTGTCGTCGTCGAACTGGAAGTGATTGTGGGCGAACTCGTCGCCGGCGAGCGCCAGGTCGTCGGCGTCGGGGGTCCTCGAGATCGGGGCGCCGCTGGGCCAGCGGCCGACCATCATGGCCGCGAAGTGCACGGGATCGGTCCCGTGCGCCTGGGCAGCCTGCGCGGCGAAGTCCCAGAACGCCGGCACATCCTGCGTCAGACGCCGGAAGACGAGGTACGACCCGTTGCGGGCCCAGTCCGGGAAGGCGCCGGCTCCGGCGTCGGGAACGAGCGGGTCGGCGGGACTCTGTCGCGGCCAGCCCACGACGAACTGCCCCGGCCAGACGAGAGGCTGCCCGGGCTTCCCGAAGATCCTCGAGTGCGGGTTGCGCGGATCGATGTAGCGGGGGCTCACGTACTCGCCGTCCGCGGTCATGCCTCGCACCCCGGGCTGCGAGATACCGTCCTTGAACCCGAAATGCTCGTGTCCGGAGAGGTTCCCGGGGAGGTTCTCGCCCAGCTGGTCGAAGGCGAGTGCGACTCCCCGCCGCGAGGCTTCGCCGACGATCTCGGATGCCGCTGCCTCGAGCTCATCGAGCCTGTCCGACGCGACGATCACGAGGAAGTCGGCATCCGTCGCCGTCCCGCCCACGCGCCAGCCGTCGCGATGGCCAGGAGTCCGGGGATCGGCGGGGTCGCCGAGGTAGGTCGACCGCGCGGCCATCCCCTGCCGGAATGCCTGATCGCCCATCTCCTGCAGTGCCTCGCCTCCGAGGAGCTTCTCCACACCGGACCGCGACAGCGCGAAGGCCGTCCAGGTCGCCGTGTTGGTCGGCTTCGCGTCACCCGACTCGAGGCGCTCGCGCCGGAACTCCCTGCGGAAGTCGAGGACCTCGGCCATGCTCGCGAGCCGAGGAGCGAGCCAGCGGAGCCACTCGCGCGCCCGCGGCGCATCGCTCGCCGTGAAGAAGAGGAAGCGCTGATGGTCTTTGTTGAACCCCGGGATGACGTTCCCCTGGATGTCGCCGGTCGCCGCGGCGTCGAAGAGCGGCTCTGCCGAGGCATCCACCCCGTTCTCCGCCGAAGGCTCGCCTTCGCCGAGCAGCCCGGATGATGCGTGCTCGACAGGCGCCGGCTGCGGCAGCGTGATGCCTGAGAGCCGCTCCACCCCCACTCCGCCGAGGTTCGCGAGCGCCGCGGAGGCCCGATCGTTCACGCCGCTGCTCCTGTGATGACGTGCGCCGACATCGTGATGTGCTCCGCGATCTGGCTGCCGAACTCGATGGGCCGTCCCCCGATCGAGATGTCGCCGACGAGGAATCCCTCGCTCTCAGGCACCCGGTACTCGACCCGGAGCGCCGCGCCGCGCCACCCTCGGACGATCCTCCAGTAGTGGCCGACCGGAAGACCGGCCGGCGTGGTCCACCCCGAGTCGTCCCAGCCGATCATGTAGAGCCCCGGCGGATCATCGGCGGCGATGCTGAGCCCCTGCCGCGACAGCGCCCAGAGGTCGAAGTTGATCCGCGCATCCGCTCCCGTGGCCCGCGAGTACGGGAGGGCGTCGTAGCCGTCGTCGGCGTGCTGTGAGGGCTCGACCTCCTGCGAGACCCCGAGGAGGTCGCGCAGCGAGTTGATCGGCATGACGAAGTGGACAGCCCCGCCCGTGGTGTTCCAGCTGTTCGCCGGGTCGTATTCGCCGTCGTCCCCGAAGAGGTCCTCGCGCTTCACGTCGGGCGAGACGAGACGGCGGTACAGGTCGAGCACGGCGTCGGGGTGCAGCGCCGCAAGCAGCCGCCAGTACTCCGGCGTCTCGGTCGTGAAGACGACAGCCGAGATCTTCCCGTCGATCCGCTCGACGTGCCACTCGAGGTACTCGATCTGCACCGCGCGGTCCTCCGCGGCCACATAGGCCGCCCGCCGGTCATCCCGGTGCTCCATCAGGAGCGGACGCGAGAGCCCCGTCCACGTGATCGCCCTCGGCCGGTCGCGAGACACCTGTCGCCGGGCCGGGTTCACGTACTGCCCACGTCCTGCGATGGCGGTGGTGTCGGCGACGAGTCCGCTGACCAGTTCGTGCCACTGATCCAGGAACCGGGAGTCGCCGCCCGTATCGTCGATGCCTGCCGGGGGCGAGAACCGTACGAGTCCCATGGTCGGACGCTAGCAGTGGCGGAGACCGTCGCGCGATGCAGGCGACAGCTGCTTCTCTCTGTCAACCCCGGCCCGGTCCGCCCCTTCCCGGCCTACGGTCGGAGGCATGACCGAAAAGCAGAACAGCCAGGAGGACCCCGGACAGGACCCGGCGGTGGGCGACGTGCTCGGTGCGACCGAGCCGACGGGCAATCCCGCCGCGAAGGATCCGTCCGAGTGGGTCACGGGCGACGAGCCGATCACGGCCGCGCAGCGCAGCTACCTCGACACGCTCGCCCGCGAGGCCGGCGAGACGGTCCCCGCCGACATCACCAAGGCCGAGGCATCCGAGCACATCGAACGGCTGCAGCAGAAGACCGGCCGAGGCTGATCCGGCGCACGGAGAAGCGGACGCCTCGACCCGCCGCTTCAGGGCGGGGCGAGGCATCCGCTCATCGTCGTCAGGACTGCTGCGCGGCCTTCAGCCGGTAGCGGAGAGCGGCGAGTTCGGCCTGCAGCGCCGCGGGGACGCGGCCGGCGAAGGTCGCGTAGAACTCCTCGGTGAGGTCGGCCTCGCGCTGCCACGAGACCGCATCGACGGCGAACAGCTCGTCGAGGTCGTTCTGCGAGACATCGAGTCCGTCGAGGTTCAGGTCCTCGGTGCGGGGAAGCCGGCCGATGGGGCTCGCGACCGCGGGCACCGCGCCCTCGATGCGGCGGATGATCCAGTCGACGACCCGCGAGTTGTCGCCGAAGCCGGGCCACAGGAACCGGCCGTCCGTGCCCTTGCGGAACCAGTTGACCTGGAAGATGCGGGGGGCGCGGTCGAAGCGCAGCTTCTGACCGACCTTCAGCCAGTGGCCGAAGTAGTCGGCCATGTTGTAGCCGCAGAAGGGCAGCATGGCGAAGGGGTCGCGGCGCAGTTCACCGACTGTGCCCTCCGCGGCCGCCGTGCGCTCGGAGGAGATGTTGGAGCCCATGAACACGCCGTGCGTCCAGTCGGTCGCCTCCACCACGAGCGGCACATTCGTGGCGCGGCGCCCGCCGAACAGGATCGCGTCGAGCGGCACCCCCTGGGGCGCATCCCAGTCGTCGGCGATCTGCGGGCACTGCCCCGCGCTCACCGTGAAGCGCGAGTTGGGGTGGGCGGCCGGACGGTCCATGTCGGGGGTCCAGCGATTGCCCTCCCAGTCGATGAGCTCGGCCGGCGCCTCGTCGGTGAGGCCCTCCCACCAGACGTCCCCGTCGGGGCGCAGCGCGACGTTGGTGAAGATCGTGTTGCCCCACAGCGTCTCGACGGCCGTCACGTTGGTCGACTCGCCCGTGCCGGGCGCCACGCCGAAGAACCCGGCCTCGGGGTTGATGGCCCAGAGGCGCCCGTCGTCGCCGGGGCGCAGCCACGCGATGTCGTCGCCCAGCGTCTCGACGCGCCATCCCGGGATGGTGGGGCGCAGCATCGCGAGGTTCGTCTTGCCGCACGCCGAGGGGAACGCCGCCGCGACGTGGTACGCCCGTCCGGCCGGGTCGATCACCCGGATGAGGAGCATGTGCTCGGCGAGCCACCCCTCGTCGCGGCCGATGACGGAGGCGATGCGCAGGGCGAAGCACTTCTTCGCGAGGATCGCATTTCCGCCGTAGCCCGAGCCGAACGACCACACTTCGAGCGTGTCGGGGAAGTGGACGATGTACTTCTCGTCGTTGCAGGGCCAGGCGACATCCTTCTCGCCGGGGGCGAGGGGCGCCCCCACGGAGTGCACCGTCTTCACCCAGTGCGCGCCCGCCGCGATCTCGCGCAGGACGTGCGCGCCGACGCGCGTCATGATCCCGATCGAGGTGACGGCATAGGCGCTGTCGGTGACCTGCACGCCGATGTGCGAGAGGGGCCCGCCCACCGGCCCCATCGAGAAGGGCACGACGTACATCGTGCGGCCGCGCATGCTGCCCTGGAACAAGGGCGTGATCGTGGCGCGGATCTCGGACGGCGGGGCCCAGTTGTTGGTCGGTCCGGCGTCTTCCTCGTTCTCGGAGGCGATGAAGGTGCGCCCCTCGGTGCGGGCGACGTCGCTGGGGTGCGAACGGGCGAGGTAGGAGCCCGGGCGCCACTCCGGGTTGAGCTTGATCAGCTTGCCCTCGTCGACCATCTGGCGCAGAAGTGCCTCGTTCTCGCCGCGCGAGCCGTCCACCCAGTGGACGGCGGCCGGCTCGGTCAGTGCGGCGATCTCGTCCACCCATGCCGCGAGCGCGGCCATGCCGGGACCGGCGATCTCGGGGCGCGCGCCGGTCTTCTGAGTCGCCGGACCGATGGGGGCAGTGGATTGCGGGGTGGGGCGAGTGAAGATTTCGGCAAGTGCCATTCGATGTTCCTCCTCGAACTGCGGTTTCGCGTGGGTTCTGATACCACTTTGCGACGATCCGGCCACGATTTCAGGCATCCGCCATCATAAGAACGCACGATCTTTCGCTATTCTCAAGTAATGACCCCGACGCCTCTCGAGCTCTCGACGCTCGGTCACCGCATCCGGCATCAGCGCGTCTCGCACGGCTTCACTCTCGATGAGCTCGGCGAGAAGGTCGGCGTCGCGGGCAGTCAGCTGAGCCTGATCGAGAACGGTAAGCGCGAGCCGAAACTGTCGCTCCTGCAGGCGATCGCGAACGTGACGGGAGTGGATGTCACCGAGCTGCTCTCAGCGGAACCGCCCAACCGACGCGCGGCCCTCGAGATCGAGCTGGAGCGCGCTCAGTCGAGCTCGGTCTTTCGACAGCTCGGCATCGCTCCGGTCAAGGTGACCAAAGGGATGGGCGACGAGACGCTCGAGTCGATCCTGGGCCTGCACCGCGAGCTTCAGCGACGGGAGCGCGAGGCGATCGCCACCCCAGAAGAGGCCCGCCGCGCGAACACCGATCTGCGCCTTCGCATGCGCGCACACAGCAACTATCTCCCCGACATCGAGAAGCTCGCCGAGAAGCAGCTCAAGGCCGCGGGGCACATCTCGGGGGCGCTCACGCATCGGACGGTGAGCATCATGGCCGACCAGCTCGGCTTCGAGCTCATCTACGTCAACGACCTGCCGCACTCGGCGCGCTCGGTGACCGACCTCGAGAACGGCCGCATCTACCTGCCGCCCGCCTCGATCCCCGGTGGACACGGTCTGCGGTCGATGGCGCTGCAGGCGATGGCGCACCGCCTGCTCGGCCACAAGGCGCCCACCGATTACGCCGACTTCCTGCAGCAGCGGCTCGAGATCAACTACTACGCCGCATGCTGCCTCATGCCCGAGGGCGCGTCAGCCGCGTTCCTGCAGCAGGCGAAGAAGGACCGCAACCTCGCCGTCGAAGACTTCCGCGACGCGTTCGGCGTGACCCACGAGGCGGCGGGCATGCGCATGACCAACCTCCTGACCGTGCACACCGGCATCCCGCTGCACTTCCTTCGTGTCGACGGGTCGGGCGCGATCTCTCGCGTGTACGAGAACGACGATCTGCCCGTCCCGATGGATGTCACCGGCTCGGTCGAGGGTCAGATCGTCTGCCGCAAGTTCCTCGCTCGATCGGCGTTCGAGGAGCAGAACCGCACCACCGAGCACTACCAGTACACCGACACCCCCAGCGGAACCTTCTGGTGCTCGACGCAGACGGGCACGACGTCGGCGGGCGAGTTCTCCATCACGGTCGGCGTGCCGTTCGACGACGCCCGGTGGTTCCGCGGGCGCGAGACGCAGAAGCGGGCCGTGTCACGCTGCCCGGACGAATCGTGCTGCCGGCGGCCAGCCACCGAGGTGGCGAACCGCTGGCAGGGCAAGGCCTGGCCGAGCGCACGCGTGCACATGCAGATGTTCTCGCCGCTCCCCCGCGGCGCGTTCCCTGGTGTCGATGACAACGAGGTCTACGCGTTCCTCGACCGGCACGCCTGAGCCGGGCTCCGGCCCGCATCGCGCGAGGCATGGTGCTTCGTCGAGGCATGGCGTCTCGCTGCTCTGCCTCGGCGGAATCCCCTGCCTCGGTGAGAGACGGCGGCTCAGGCCGTGATGAACCGCTTGTAGCGGTCGAGCGCTGCGCCGATCTCGGCATCCGTCGCCGCACCCAATGGGGCTCCACCCCAAACCCCCGGCTTGCTGACGCGCGCACCTGGCGAGAACAGCTCCGGGGTCGGGTCGTCCGTGTGACGGCCGACCGCGAGGGAGTGCGTCCACACGCCGACGACCTCGCCGTTGGCGACGAGGATGGGCCGCACGATCCCGTTCATGCTCGGGCCGATCGCCGCGAGGAACTCCGGCGCGCACGGCACGGTGCGATCGACGTACGAGAGGTAGTACTCCTCGAACGGCGGCAGGGCCAGGACGGCGGGCGCCGTGGCCGCGCGACGGGGCGCGGGGCCGGCGCTGATGTACTGCGGCTCGGGCTGGTCGTAGACGACCTGCAGGCGGTCGGATGCCGCGTCCGCCGCCGCGCGTGAGACACCCAGCGGCAGCCCGCTCCACCACGCGAAGTCGCGGGCTCCGGCAGGGCCGTGCGAGGCGATGTACCGGAAGAAGTACTCCGCGAGGGGGTCGGCGGGCATGACCTGATCAGGGGCCCACTCCTCCAGCAGCACGAAGTACTGCTCCCGGGTGGGGCCACTCGCACGCGGGACCACTCCGCCCTGGCACAGGATGCCGCGCACCGACAGCGCGAACAGCAGGTGGTAGCCGCGCTGACCCTGGGTCGAGACGCCCCCGCCCTCCCAGACGGCGAACATCTCCTTGCGGGCGAGGCCGTTGCCGCCGCGCAGTGCGCCGCGGGCAAGAGCCTCCGCACGCGCGAGCTCGCCGGCATCGATCCCCTCACGGCGATGGACGAGCGCCGCTTTGCGGAACTGCCGCTCCCCCGTGATGGACAGGACCCAGGCCAGTTCCCGCGCGGGGATGATGTGGATGGTTCCCCGCATGGTCCACGACCGGAGGATCTCGCCGCTGTCGAATGCAGCGTCCACGTCCCGCACGGTGACGACGCCTCGCGTGCGCGCGGCGATCGCGAATCGCCCGCCCCAGAACTCCTGAGCCTGCGTCGCGAGCATGTGCTCGGCCGCCTGGGCGACGGTGGCGGCCGGCGCGCTCAGCCGATGCGACCGCAGCCGTGCCGCACGGACGGACGCGACATCCGCCGCGCGCCCGGAGTCTCCCGCTGAGGCGCCGGCCGCGCCGGGAGGAGGCGTGGGAACCATGGGCCCATCCTGGCCCAGCCCCGCCGCTCGCGCCCGCGGGGAACTGGTGCCTTTCGGAGGAGATGTGGGAGATCGCAGGACGTGAACCCGCGTATCGTCCTCCGTTGCGGGACATCTCCTCCGCTACCCGCGCGAACGGAACGCCCAGGAGCGGCCGCGCAGCGCGATCAGAACGGGTTGGGCGTCAGCGTGTACTTCGTCTGCAAGTACTCGTGGATGCCCTCGGCGCCGCCCTCGCGGCCGAGGCCCGACGACTTCCAGCCCCCGAACGGGGCGGCGGCGTTGGAGACGACGCCGACGTTGAGGCCCATCATCCCGGTCTCGAGTCGCTCGATCATGCGCTGGCCGCGGCCGAGGTTCTCGGTGTACACGTACGACACCAGGCCGTACTCGGTGTCGTTGGCGATCCGCACGGCTTCGTCTTCGTCATCGAACGGGACGATGGCGAGCACCGGCCCGAAGATCTCCTCACGCAGGATGTCGCTCCCCGGCCGCACGTCGGTGATGACCGTCGGCTCGTAGAAGGTCCCCGGACCGTCCACGGCACTGCCGCCGATCGTGACGGTCGCGCCGCGCGAGACGGCATCCTCGACCAGAGCGGACGCCTTCTCCACGGCACGGTGATCGATGAGCGGGCCGATCGAGACGCCCTCCTCGGTGCCGCGCCCCATCGTGAAGCCCTGCACCTTCTCGGTGACACGGCGGGCGAACTCGTCGGCGACCGAGCGGTGCACGATGAACCGGTTCGCGGCGGTGCACGCCTGCCCGATGTTGCGGAACTTGGCGAGCATCGCGCCCTCCACCGCCTTGTCGAGATCGGCGTCGTCGAAGACGATGAACGGCGCATTGCCGCCAAGCTCCATCGAGGTGCGCAGGATGCCGCTGGCAGCCTGCTCGAGCAGCTTCACGCCCACAGGCGTCGACCCCGTGAACGAGAGCTTCCGCAGCCGCGGGTCGCGGATGATCGGCTCGGAGACCCCACCGGAGGTCGAGGTCGTGAAGACGTTCACCACGCCGGCCGGGAGCCCCGCGTCTTCCAGCAGCTTCACGAAGTACAGGGTGGTGAGCGGAGTGAGCTCGGCCGGCTTGATCACGACAGTGCAGCCGGCCGCCAGAGCGGGGGCGATCTTGCGCGTCGCCATCGCCAGCGGGAAGTTCCACGGCGTGATCAGGAAGCACGGCCCCACCGGGTGCTGCGTCACGACGATCCGGCCGGTGCCCTCGGGGTTCGCTCCGTAGCGGCCCTGGATGCGCGGGGCCTCCTCGCTGAACCACCGCAGGAACTCACCGCCGTATCCCACTTCGCCCCGAGCTTCGGCCAGCGTCTTGCCCATCTCCAGCGTCATGAGGAGCGCGAACTCCTCCTTGCGCTCCTGCAGGAGGTCGAAGGCGCGGCGGAGGATTTCGCCCCGCTCCCGCGCGGGCGTCTGAGACCACGAGGGGAACGCGTCCGCTGCGGCATCCATGGCCGCCGCGCCGTCGCCGGGCGAGGCATCCGCGATCTCCTTGATCACGGTGCCGGTCGCAGGGTCGTACACCTTGAGCGTCTTGCCCCCATCGGCGGCGAGCCACTCGCCCCCGATGTAGAGGCCGTCCGGCACCTTGGCCAGCAGTGCGGTCTCACGGTTCTCACTCACGCCAGGACTCCCTCGTCGGTTCCGGATGCTGCTCCCGCCGCATCCCTTCGTTCTTGGTTTCGGGGCCAATTCTGCCCGCCACAGGGATCAACATCCGCTAGACGCCGTGTACAGCGTGGTCCGCGGAGCCGCCCCCATGGACAACATCACACCGTCGCTGCGGAAACGGGGTGCTGTTCGATGAGAGCACCCGCGAAGAAGTCGGCCAGCGCGGCAGTCGCCGACAGCGGAAGCACCGCGGCGACGTACTGATCGGGTCGCACGACGACGACCACGCCGCTGCGGGACAGCTCCCGCTCCTCGAAGATGTCGGCGGTGCTCCAGGTGCTCGGTGCGCCCGAATAGACCTTCTCCCAGTCCCGAAGACCGAGGGGCCCCGTCTCGGGCAGGAACACCGGCGGCACCTGGGAGATGTCGACCTTCTCGAAGCGCTGCTGGTAGATCACCTTGACGTCGAACACGGAATCGACGTCGGCGCCTTCCGGCGTGAACCGCGCGATCGGCGACTCGTCTGACGCGAGCCAGTCTGCCCACGCACCCAGCAGCGAGGGCTCGCCGGCTCCCGGCTCATCGGCGAACGCATAGATGCGCCACCGCCCGTCGGCCTTCGCATGATGCCCGAGGTGCACGACGTTGCCGTCGCACACGCGGACCACCTCGACCGACTGGAACCGCTTGCCCAGGGGGAAGCCGGGGGCGAGCTCCGGATCCACGGGGTCGGCCGTGATCGCCGAAGGGCCGTACTGGGTCATGAAGCCGGAGGGGAATTCGGCCGTGGCGAGGTAGTAGTTGGCGAGGTCCTCGGGGTCAGCGATCTCCTCGGGCTTGCGGGCCATCAGCGACGACCACTCCTTGTCGAAGTCGATGAGCTGCTGCGCGACGGGCTGACGCTCGGCGGAGTAGGTCGACAGCAGCGACTCCGGGGCGAGGCCCGTGAGCACATGCCCGAGCTTCCAGCCCAGGTTGAAGCCGTCCTGCATCGAGACGTTCATCCCCTGGCCGGCCTTGGCGCTGTGCGTGTGGCACGCGTCGCCGGTGAGGAAGACGTGCGGCGCGTCGTCGCTACCCGGGTCGACGTCGTCGAACTTGTCGGTGATGCGGTGGCCCACCTCGTAGACGCTGTGCCATGCGACCTGCTTCACGTCGATCGAGTAGGGGTGCAGGATCTCGTTGGCCTTGCGGATGATGTCTTCGACGGGGGTCTGGCGCACGCGATGGTCGTCGTCGTCCGACACCGCTCCGAGGTCGATGTACATGCGGCTGAGGTAGCCGCCCTCGCGCGGGATGTGCAGGATGTTGCCCGCCTCGGCGTTGATGGCGCACTTCGTCCGCCAGTCGGGGAAGTCGGTGTTGACGAGCACGTCCATGACACCCCAGGCGTGGGCCGAGATGCCGCCCACGTGCACCCGGCCGATGGCTTCGCGCACGCCGCTGCGCGCGCCGTCGCAGCCCACCACATAGGTCACCCGCACGGTGCGCTCCTCACCGGCGCGCTCGCCTGCCGTGTACCGGAGCCGGACTTCGACGGGATGCTGCCCTTCGGGGTGCATGGTGAGCCCCAGGAACTCGATGCCGTAGTCCGGGACGATCCGGCCCGGTCCGTGGGCGGCGGCCTCGGCGAAATAGTCGAGCACGCGCGCCTGGTTGACAATGAGGTGCGGGAACTCGCTGATCTTCAGGGCGTAGTCGTCGGTGCGGGTGATGCGGTGGATCTCGCCCGGGTTCTCGGGGTCKGGACCCCAGAAGTTCATGTACGCGATGTTGTAGGCCTCGGCGACGATCCGCTCGGCGAACCCGAACGCCTGGAACGTCTCGACGCTGCGGGGCTGGATGCCGTCCGCCTGGCCGAGCACGAGGCGGCCGTCCCGCCGCTCGATGATGCGCGTCGTGATGTCGGGGAACTGCGAGAGCTGCGCGGCCAGCAGCATGCCGGCGGGGCCGGAGCCGACGATGAGCACGTCCATCTCGTCGGGCAGGTCGGCGGGCCGGTCGATGCCCGTCCCCGCCGCGTCTTGAACCCGAGGTTCTCCCGACACGTACCCGTGGTGGTGGAACTGCATCTTCGTCGATCCCTTCCTCGGACGTCGGCGTCGAGGGTCTTGCGTGCGTCGGCCATGCGTTCTATATTCGAACGCATCGTTCTACTATTGAACAGATCGTATACGAAGCGGATGCTCGGCACAAGGCTTCACGCACTCGGAAGGACCCTCCGTGCCCGACACCGCCCCCGCGTCTCAGACGCTGAGTCGCGGCATCCGGATCCTCGAGATCCTCGCCGACGCCCGCGAGGCGCTGTCGATCGACGAGGTTGCGAACCGTCTCGGCGTGCACCGCTCGGTCGCGTACCGGCTCGTGCGGACCCTCGAGGAGCACGGGCTGGTGGTGCGCGACGGCAGCGGACGGCTCACCCTCGGCGCACGCATGGCGGCTCTCGCCGCCGGTGTCGCCCACGACCTGCAGGCCGAAGCGCTCCCCGAGCTCACCGCCGCGGCGAACGAACTGGGAATGACCTGCTTCCTGTCGATCCTCGACCGCGACGAGTGCGTGACGCTGGCGAGCGTCGAGCCCCGCCACGGCGTCGCCTCGGTCGCGCAGCGGCCCGGCACCCGGCATCCCGTCACGATCGGAGCGCCGGGCAAGGCGATCCTCTCACTGGTCGCCGAGGCGGCGTGGCCGGCTGATCTCGACCAGGGACACCGCGATGAGGTGCGACGGGCGCGCGAGCGCGGATGGGCGACCAGCCACGACGAGGTGATCCCGGGCCTGCGGTCGATCGCCGTGCCGCTCATGCTCCCGAAGGGCGAGCGTGCGGCGATCGCGGTCGTCTATCTCTCGGACCCGCACCCGGATGACGACATCGCCGCCCGGCTCACGCGCGTGGCCTCGGCGATCCGGTCGGCGATCGGGGGCTGATCAGGTCGCTCAGCGCCAGGGGCGGCGGGCGCCAGGGCAGGTCATCACGCCCGGGCGTCGAGGCAGGCAGGTCAGCGCGACGCGCCCCGCACGTCGTCGACGAAGCCGATGTCGTACGCGGCCACCCGCTGAGGCACCCCTTCGAAGGCCCCCGCTCGCTCCGGTGAGGCCATGTAGGCCTGCTCCAAGGCGAGGAACGCCTCACGGTCACCCTCGGCGCTCACAGCCCACACGAACTCGTTCGTGTCGCGAAGCCCGTAGGCATACTCGATCGCGAAGCCCGTGGCCGGACGGACGGTCGGCATCCACTCATCCCACCAGGCGAGGAAGGCGTCGTACTCTCCGTCGACGAGCGTGTACCGGCGCAGCTGGATCGTCCTCATTCGGCGATCCTCCCACAGCCGCAGGTCCCTATACTCGACGTGTCCGGTGGGAGCGAACCCGCCGGTGCTCGAAAAATGGGCACGCAGCCGATCCGGTCAGACCCGGGCGCGCGAGACACATACGGCCTCATCCTCCGTTCCTGTCTCTCCGGGAGTCCCCATGCCCACCGTGTCCGCGCACGTCGCCGTCACCCTCGCCCACCACATCGATCACGTGTTCGGGGTGATGGGCAACGGAAACGCCTGGTTCCTCGACGCGCTCGTGCGCGACACCGCCGCCACCTACACCGCCGTCCGTCACGAGGCGGGGGCCGTCGTCGCGGCCGACGCTCACTATCGGGCGGGCGGCGGTCTCGCGGCGGCGACCGCGACCTACGGGGCGGGCTTCACGAACACGCTGACGGCCCTCGCCGAGGCGGTGCAGGCCCACGTGCCGCTCGTGCTCGTCGTGGGAGACGAGCCGACCTCGGGTCCGCGTCCGTGGGACGTCGACCAGATCGCCCTCGCCTCGGCCGTGGGAGCTCGGACCTACACGGTCGGACGAGCGGATGCCGCTGCCACGACCGTCATCGCCATCGAGCACGCGCTGACCTACCGCCTGCCCGCGGTGCTCGCGATCCCGTACGACGTCGCCACCCGTGAGGCGGGTCCCGTGCCCGAAGCGCCCGCTCCGGTGCTGCCGGCGCCGCTCTCCCCGACCGGTCCCTTCGCCGCTGCCGCCGTCGCCGACCTCGCCCGTGCTCTCGCGTCAGCGGAGCGGCCGTTCCTCCTCGCCGGGCGCGGCGCGTGGGTTTCGGGAGCGGGTGCGGCGCTCGGCGCGCTGGCCGACGCGACCGGCGCGGTGACCGCCTCGACCGCGCTCGGCCGCGGGGTCTTCCCTCGGGCCGAGTTCGACCTGGGGGTCACAGGAGGGTTCGGCGCCGAGGGCGCCATGGCGCTCGTGCGCCAGGCCGACGTCGCGGTGGTGTTCGGGGCCTCGCTCAACCCGTTCACCATGCGGTTCGGCGAGCTGTTCGCGCCCGGGACACGGGTCGTGCAGGTCGATGTCGCGCCAGCCGCGACCCACCCGCACGTCGGCGGATATCTCCGCGCCGACGCGACCGTCGTCGCGCAGACGCTCGTCGACGAGCTTCGCCGCCTCGACGCGACGCCGTCCGGATGGCGCGAGCGGGTCGAGCTCGCACCGCTGCGAGCGTACGACGCCGGCGATGAGGTCGCAGCTGACGGCAGGCTGGATCCGCGCAGCGTCGCTGCGCGCATCGGCGAGCTCCTGCCGGAGGACCGCGTCGTCGTCTCGGACGGCGGGCACTTCATCGGCTGGGCGAACATGTACTGGCCGGTGGCGTCGCCCGATCGCATGATGATGGTCGGCACCGCCTACCAGTCCATCGGCCTGGGGTTCCCGTCGGTACCCGGGGCCGTCCTGGCCAAGCCCGAGTCCACGGTCGTCCTCACGACCGGCGACGGCGGCGGCCTGATGGCCCTCGCCGACCTCGAATCGGCGGTCCGGGTGGCCGGTGGACGGGGCATGGCTGTCGTCTGGAACGACGGCGCCTACGGCGCCGAGGTCAACCTCTACGGCCTCAAGGGGGTGGCGCAGGAGCCGATGCTGATCCCCGAGGTCGACTTCGCGGGACTCGCCCGGTCTGTCGGTGCCGAGGGCGTCATCGTGCGGACCCTCGCCGATCTGGATCGCCTTCAGTCATGGGCTGCGGAGGATGCGGCATCCCGGCCCTTCTTCCTCCTCGACTGCCGCATCTCGGGCGCGGTGATCGCTCCCTATCAGCACGAGATCATCCGGGTGAACTCGTAGCGTAGGCGCCCGCCGAGGCACACGCCGAAAGGGCGGTCCCGGCATCCGGAACCGCCCTTTCGAGGTGATCAGGCTGCGCGTCAGGCCTTCGCCATGCCGTAGATCGGGCTGACCGACTGCTCGGCCTCGTGGTCGGGTCCGAGCGGGATGCGCGAGCGGTCCCGCAGCAGCAGCGTCGCGACGAGACCCACGAGCGTCATGCCCGCGAGGTAGTACGCCACCGACCAGGTCGAACCGGTTGCCGCCACGAGCGCCGCGGCGATCGTGGGTGCGAACGCGCCGCCGATGATCGCGCCGATCGCGTACGAGATCGAGACGCCCGAGAAGCGGATCGATGCCGGGAACAGTTCGGAGTACAGCGCCGCCTGCGGCCCGTAGGTGAAGCCGAGGCCGATCGTCAGGATCGCGAGGCCGAGGAACAGCATCCCGAGCTCGCCGGTGTTGACCAGCGGGAACAGGGTGAAGACGCCGACGAGCTGCATGATCCAGCCGATGATGTACGTCGTGCGGCGGCCGATGCGGTCCGAGAGCCAGCCGGCGAAGAACGTCGACAGGAGCCAGACCACGGCCGAGCCGGCGACGGCCCAGAGCACCGGGCCGCGCTCGAGTCCGATCGGTCCGTCGGGGTTCGTGGAGTAGTTCTGGATGTAGCCGCCGGTCGTCATGTAGCCGACCGCGTTGTTGCCGGCGAAGACGAGGGCGGCGATCAGGACGAGCAGGGCGTGCTTGCGGAACAGCTGCACGATCGGCATCCGGGTGACTTCCTTGCGCTCGGCGAGCTCGGTGAAGACGGGGCTCTCCTCGACGCGCCGGCGGACGTAGTAGCCGATCACGATGAGCACGACCGAGAGCAGGAACGGCACGCGCCAGCCCCACGCGAGGAACGCGTCACCGGGAGCGATCAGGGCCATCAGCGCCATGACGCCCGAGGCCAGCAGCAGGCCGAGCGGCACTCCGATCTGCGGGGAGGCGCCGAACAGCCCGCGCTTGGCCTTGGGGGCATGCTCGACGGCCATCAGCACCGCGCCGCCCCACTCGCCGCCCGCCGAGATGCCCTGCAGGATGCGCAGGAGGATCAGCAGCGCCGGCGCCCATGCGCCGATCGCCTCATAGGTGGGCAGCAGGCCGATCAGTGCGGTCGCGATGCCCATGAGGATGAGTGTCAGCATCAGCACGACCTTGCGACCGTACTTGTCGCCGAAGTGCCCCGCGAGGAAGGCGCCCAGCGGACGGAACAGGAAGCTGATGCCCACTGTCAGGAAGGCCAGGATCTGGCCGAACTCCTCACCGGCGGGGGCGAAGAAGAGCTGGCCGAAGACCAGTCCCACCGCCGTCGCGTAGATGAAGAAGTCGTACCACTCGACCGTGGTGCCCACGACGGTCGCGAAGACGACGCGCCGCCGGTCGGCGGTGGTGGCGATGGTCCCCGTGGGGGTGAACCCCTCGGGAGCTCGGGTGTCTCGTGTACTCATTTGGTGACGTCCTCGTCTGTTTCGGCTTCATCGTCCGGGTCGGGCCGAGAATCGCTGTTGCCCGATATCCGTCGATGATATACGATTTGAGATACGACGCAAGAGCGAGGGAGCTCATGACCACTGAGACGGATGCTGCGGACCCCAGGTTCGAAGGGCTCCCGGCCCGCCCCGGCAAGATCATCGCGGTCCACCTGAGCTACGCCTCGCGCGCCGACCAGCGCGGTCGCAGGCCCTCCGACCCGTCGTACTTCTTCAAGCCGTCCAGTTCGGTTGCCGTATCCGGCGGCACCATCGCCCGCCCGGCGGGCACCGAGCTGCTCGCGTTCGAGGGTGAGATCGCCCTCGTGATCGGCACGGCAGCACGCAGGGTTTCGCTCGCCGAGGCCTGGAACCACGTCGCGTGGGTGACGGCCGCGAACGACTTCGGGCTGTACGACCTGCGCGCGAACGACAAGGGCTCGAACGTGAGGTCCAAGGGCGGCGACGGCTTCACGCCGATCGGCCCCTCGCTGATCGACGCCCGCTCAGTGGATCCCTCTACCCTGCGGCTGCGCACGTGGGTCAACGGCGAGGTCGTGCAGGACGACACCACCGCGGGACTCATCTTCCCGCTCGCCCAGTTCGTCGCCGATCTGTCGCAGCACTTCACCCTCGAGCCGGGCGACGTGATCCTCACGGGCACCCCGGCCGGATCATCCGTCGTCGTCCCCGGTGACGTCGTCGAGGTCGAGGTCGACGTGCCGAACGGGCCGAGCTCGGGGCGGCTGGTCACCAGGGTGGTCGAGGCAGCGGATGCCGGCTTCGACCCCGCAATCGGCTCGCTGCCCGCCGTGGACGACGTGCAGCGCGCCGAGGCGTGGGGGTCGAGGGAGGCCGCGGGGCTTCCGGCGGAGACCGGCCTTGCTGAGGCATCCGCTCCCCTGCGCGAAGCATCCGCTCCCCTGCCCGAAGCATCCGCTCCCCTACGGGAAACAGGAGATCTGCCCGGCGCAGGCCGATCCGGCGCAGAAGAGCCTGCCTCGGGCGGAACGCCTGCCCTGGGCGCGGAGCTGCGGTCCAAGCTCGAGCGCACCCCGGTCGCGGGACTCTCGGCCCAGCTGCGCAAGCGCGGGCTCGACAACGTGACGATCGACGGCGTCCGGGCCCTCACGCCGGGCGTCAAGCTCGTGGGCACCGCCAAGACGCTCCGCTTCGTGCCCAACCGCGAAGACCTCTTCGCCTCGCACGGCGGCGGGTACAACGCGCAGAAGCGCGCGTTCGACACCGTCGGCGCCGGTGAGGTCATCGTCATCGAGGCGCGCGGCGAGGCCGGCTCGGGCACGCTCGGGGATGTCCTCGCGATCCGCGCCCACGCCCGTCGGGCGGCCGGGATCGTCACGGATGGAGGGGTGCGGGATGCCGAGGCCGTCGCATCCGTCGGCATCCCCGTCTTCTCGAACGGCGCCCACCCCGCGGTCCTCGGGCGCCGGCACGTCCCGTGGGACTCCGACGTGACGATCGGCTGCGGCGGCACGACCGTCCAGCCCGGCGACATCATCGTCGGCGACGCCGACGGGGTCATCGTCATCCCGCCGGGGATCGCGGAGGAGGTCGTCGACGCCGCGCTCGCCCAGGAGGACGAAGACGCCTGGATCGCCGATCGCGTCGCGGAGGGGCATCCCGTCGAGGGGCTCTTCCCGATGAACGCCGAGTGGCGCGCGCGGTTCGAGGCGGAACGGACAGCTGACGTTTCCGGCGAGCGCGCGGCACCGACTGCCCCGCCCCCGCGCGAGAGTGCAGCGATCGACGGCGGTGCGGGCCGATGACCCGGGTCGAGGCCCCCGCACCCACAGGGCGCACGGAGTTCAGCAAGTCGCAGCGGGCCTACCAGTGGATCAAGGAGCGCATCGCGCGCCACGAGTACACGCCGGGCTACCGGCTCGTCCTCGGCACGATCGCCGGCGAGCTCGACATGAGCGTCGTGCCCGTGCGCGAGGCCGTGCGCCAGCTCGAGGCCGAGGGGCTGGTGACCTTCGAGCGCAACGTGGGGGCACGCGTGACGCTGGTCGACGAGACCGAGTACGTCCACACGATGCAGACGCTCGGCATCGTCGAAGGCTCGGCGACAGCGCTGTCGGCGCCCCTGCTCACGGGGCATGACCTCGACCGCGCAGCGGCTGTGAACGACCGGATGCACGCGCTGCTCGACCACTTCGACCCGCACGCGTTCACCGAGCTCAACCAGCAGTTCCACTCCGTGCTCTACGAGCCGTGCCCGAACCCCCTCCTCCTCGACCTCGTGCACCGCGGCTGGTCGCGCCTCTCGGGCCTGCGCGACACGACGTTCGCGTTCGTCCCCGGGCGGGCGCAGCACTCGGTCGACGAGCACGCCGAGATCCTCGATCTCATCCGCTCCGGCGCCGACCCGCTCGAGGTCGAGCTGGCGGCGCGCAATCACCGCTGGCGCACGATGAACGCGTTCCTCGACGCCCGGCATCCCGATACTTCGCACCACTGACGACAGGACGACTCATGACCGACACCGCCACCGCTCTCGGCACCCGACACGTGCCCGACGACCTGCCCACGCGCATCCAGCACTACATCGACGGCGAATTCGTCGACTCGGCGGACGGCGACACGTTCGACGTCCTCGACCCGGTGTCCAACGAGGTCTACCTGCAGGCCGCGGCCGGCAAGAAGGCCGACATCGACAGGGCCGTCGCGGCTGCCCGGCGAGCTTTCACCGAAGGACCGTGGCCCCGGATGCTGCCCCGCGAGCGCTCGCGGGTCCTCCACCGCATCGCCGACATCGTGGAGTCCCGCGACGCCCGGCTCGCCGAGCTCGAGAGCTTCGACTCCGGCCTTCCCATCACGCAGGCGCTCGGCCAGGCCCGGCGCGCGGCCGAGAACTTCCGGTTCTTCGCCGACCTGATCGTGGCGCAGGCCGACGACACCTACAAGGTGCCGGGCCGCCAGATCAACTACGTCAACCGCAAGCCCATCGGCGTCGCCGGGCTCATCACGCCGTGGAACACGCCGTTCATGCTCGAATCGTGGAAGCTCGGCCCGGCCCTGGCCACCGGCAACACGGTCGTGCTGAAGCCGGCGGAGTTCACTCCGCTCTCGGCGTCGCTGTGGGCGGGGATCTTCGAAGAGGCCGGACTCCCGAAGGGCGTCTTCAACCTCGTGAACGGACTCGGCGAGGATGCCGGAGACGCGCTGGTGAAGCATCCCGATGTCCCCCTCATCTCGTTCACGGGCGAGAGCTCGACTGGGCAGCTGATCTTCGGCAACGCGGCCCCGTTCCTCAAGGGCCTGTCGATGGAGCTCGGGGGCAAGTCCCCCGCCGTGGTGTTCGCCGACGCGGACCTCGACGCCGCGGTCGACGCGACGATCTTCGGCGTGTTCTCCCTCAACGGCGAGCGCTGCACGGCGGGCTCGCGGATCCTCGTGGAGCGCGAGGTGTACGACGAGTTCGTCGAGCGCTACGCCGCGCAGGCGAAGCGCGTGGTCGTCGGCTACCCGCACGACCCCGCCACCGAGGTCGGCGCGCTCGTGCATCCCGAGCACTACGACAAGGTCGTCTCGTACATCGAGATCGGCAAGTCCGAGGCCCGGCTCGTCGCGGGAGGCGGACGCCCCGCCGGCTTCGAGACCGGCAACTTCGTCGAGCCCACGGTGTTCGCGGATGTCGCGCCCGACGCGCGGATCTTCCAGGAAGAGATCTTCGGACCCGTCGTCGCGATCACCCCGTTCGACTCGGACGAAGAGGCGCTGGCGCTGGCGAACAACACCAAGTACGGCCTCGCCGCCTACATCTGGACGAACGACCTGAAGCGCGCGCACAACTTCTCGCAGGCGGTCGAGGCGGGGATGGTGTGGCTCAACTCGAACAACGTCCGGGACCTCCGCACCCCGTTCGGCGGGGTGAAGGCCTCAGGACTCGGGCACGAGGGCGGCTACCGCTCGATCGACTTCTACACCGACCAGCAGGCCGTGCACATCACGCTCGGCGAGGTCCACAACCCGACGTTCGGCAAGGCCGCGCACCACGACGTCACCGACCTCGACGACCCCGACCCGCGCTGACCACTTCCCCAGCCCACTCGAGTCGCTAAGACACGCCGACCCGACAGCATCCGCTCGGCGTGTATCGACCACTCGAGGACCAGACAGCCACACACGCAAGGACGCGAAATGACACACGACAAGACCCGCACCTCCTCCGGCTTCTACGTCTCGCAGGAGGCGCCGATCCACTCCGACAACCCGGTGCCCACGCCCCAGGCGAGCCCGCCCGACATCCTGCGGTGCGCGTACATGGAGCTCGTGGTCACCGACCTCGCGGCATCCCGCGAGTTCTACGTCGACGTCCTGGGCCTGTACGTCACAGAAGAGGACGGCGAGGCGATCTACCTGCGCTCGACCGAGGAGTTCATCCACCACAACCTCGTGCTGCGCCAGGGTCCGGTCGCGGCGGTCGCCGCGTTCTCGTACCGGGTGCGGGCGGCGGAGGACCTCGATAAGGCGGTCGCTTTCTACGAGGAGCTCGGATGCCGCATCGAGCGCCGTCCCGAGGGCTTCACGAAGGGCATCGGCGACTCCGTCCGCGTGACCGACCCGCTCGGATTCCCGTACGAGTTCTTCCACCAGACCGAGCACGTCGAGCGGCTCTCCTGGCGCTACGACCTGCACACCCCCGGCGAGCTCGTGCGCCTGGACCACTTCAACCAGGTGACCCCCGACGTCCCCCGCGCCGTCGCGTTCATGCAGGATCTCGGGTTCCGGGTCACCGAGGACATCCAGGACGACGAGGGCACCGTCTACGCGGCATGGATGCGCCGCAAGCCCACCGTGCACGACACCGCGATGACCGGCGGTGACGGCCCGCGCATGCACCACGTCGCCTTCGCGACCCACGAGAAGCACAACATCCTGGCGATCTGCGACAAGCTCGGAGCTCTCCGCCGCTCCGACGCCATCGAGCGCGGCCCCGGCCGCCACGGCGTGTCGAACGCCTTCTACCTCTACCTCCGCGACCCGGACGGGCACCGCGTCGAGATCTACACGCAGGACTACTACACGGGCGACCCCGACAACCCCGTCGTCACCTGGGACGTGCACGACAACCAGCGCCGCGACTGGTGGGGCAACCCCGTCGTCCCGTCGTGGTACACAGAGGCATCCCTCGTCCTCGACCTCGACGGCAACCCGCAGCCGGTGGTCGCACGCACCGACTCGAGCGAGATGGCGGTCACGATCGGGGCGGACGGGTTCTCGTACACCCGGCCGGCTGAAGGGGCGGCGTCGATGCCCGAGTACAAGCTCGGCGCGCAGCTCTGACATCACCTTCTTCTGCAGAACTCCTTCGAAATCCTCCTCGTAGTTCGCGGCACGCCGTCGCCACTGCGAGAGGGTCGAGGATCGAAGGAGTTATGCAGACGGCCGACAAGACAGGACGACGGATGCTGCCACCAGACCAGATCACGGCCATCGCGGCCGAGCTCGCCGATGCCGACCGGGCGCACAGCGTGATCCCGCGCATCACGGCGCGCTACCCCGACGCGACGGTCGAGGACTCGTACGCGATCCAGGGGGTGTGGCGCGACGCGAACCTCGCGGCCGGACGCCGGCTCGTCGGTCGGAAGATCGGCCTGACGAGCAAGGCGATGCAGCAGGCCACCGGCATCACCGAGCCGGACTACGGCGTCATGTTCGACGACACCGTGTACGAGTCGGGGGCCGACATCCCGGTCGATCACTTCTCCAACGTCCGCATCGAGGTCGAGCTGGCGTTCGTGCTGAAGACGGCGCTCGAGGGGCCCGGCTGCACGCTGCAGGACGCCCTCGCGGCGATCGACTACGCCGTTCCCGCCCTCGAGATCCTCAACTCGCACATCGAGCTCGAGGGCCGCACGATCGTCGACACGATCGCCGACAACGCCGCGTACGGCGGCATGGTGCTCGGCGCAGTGCACAAGCGCCCCGACGAGATCGACCTGCGCTGGGTGCCGGCGCTCCTCTACCGGAACGACGAGATCGAAGAGACCGGCGTCGCCGCGGGCGTGCTCGATCACCCGGCGACCGGTGTCGCGTGGCTCGCCAACAAGTTCCACCAGCACGGTGCCAGGCTCGAGGCGGGCGAGATCATCCTCGCCGGGTCATTCACCCGGCCCATGTGGGTGGCGCGCGGCGACACCGTCCGCTGCGACTACGGACCGATGGGAGTCATCACATGCCGCTTCCGCTGAACCCGACCTTCCGCGACGCCCTCCGAGACGCCGACCGCCCCCTCGCCGGCATCTGGGTCTGCAGCGGGAGCGCGCTCGTCGCGGAGATCTGCGCGGGCTCCGGCATGGACTGGGTGCTGATCGACATGGAGCACGCTCCCAACGGCCTCGAGTCCGTGCTGGCCCAGCTGCACGCGGTCTCGGGGTACCCGGTCGCGCCGGTCGTGCGGGTCCCGATCGGCGACGTCGTGACGATCAAGCAGGTGCTCGACGTGGGCGCGCAGAACATCCTCGTTCCCATGATCTCGTCGGCGACGGATGCCGCGGCCGCCGTCGCCGCCGTCCGCTACCCGCCGCGCGGCACGCGCGGCGTCGGCTCGGCGCTCGCGAGGTCGGGACGCTGGAACCGGGTCGACGACTACCTGGCCCGAGCGGACGACCATGTCTCGCTGTTCGTGCAGATCGAGACGGCCGCCGGCGTCGATGCCGCCGCCGAGATCGCCGCGGTGGAGGGCGTCGACGGCGTCTTCATCGGTCCGAGCGACCTGGCCGCCTCGATGGGTGTCCTCGGCGCGCAGACCCATCCCGATGTCGTGGACGCGGTGCGGCGCACGTTCGACGCGGTCCGCGCCGCGGGCAAGCCTGTCGGGGTCAACGCCTTCGACCCGGGGGTGGCCCAGGCCTACCTCGATGCGGGCGCCGACTTCATCGCGGTGGGGGCCGACGTCTCGCTGCTGGCACGTGGCTCCGAGGCGCTGGCCGACCGGTTCGTCCGCCCGTCGGATGGCGGCATCCGCTCGTCCTACTGATACCTCGGAGCCAGGCCGACGCTGTCAAGGACCCCCTTCCGGGTCCACGGGCATGCCATCGTGGAGATATGAAGAGGGATGTCTCCGCACACATCGTCCTGACCGTCACCGAACCGGCGCACCTGGTCTTCGCGATCGCCGTCGCACAGCAGCACCTTCCCGCAGAAGAATCGTTCATCGCCACCCTCGACGGCGCGCCCGTCGACGTGGAGGAGGTCGCGGACGCCCACGGCACCCGCCTTCACCGCATCCACAGCGGCACCGGCCAACTGGTGGTCGAGTACACGGCGAGCGTCAACGGCGCGAGCGAGCCGCCGAGCGTCACCGATGCCGATCTGCTCGTCTACACGCGGCCCAGCCGCTATTCCGAGTCCGACTCGCTTGCTGCCACCGCGGGCGCGGAGTTCCTCGGCATCACGGGCAGCGAGGAGCTGCTCGGCTCTGTCTCGTCGTGGGTAGGCACGCGGCTGGCCTACGTATCCGGCTCATCCCTGCCCACCGACGGCGCCGTCCGCACGCTGCTCAACCGCCAGGGCGTGTGCCGCGACTACGCGCACCTCAGCGTCGCATTCCTGCGCGCGCTCGGCATCCCGGCTCGCCTCGCCGCGGTCTACGCGCCCGGGCTTTCGCCGATGGACTTCCACGCGGTGGCGGAGGCGTGGGTCGATGGGCGCTGGTGCGTGGTCGACGCGACAACCCTCGCTCCTCGCCAGACGCTCCTGCGCATCGCGACAGGACGGGATGCCGCCGACACGGCGTTCCTCAACGTCCTGTCGGGCCGAGCAGACCTCCGCGAGGTGACCGTCAGCGCGGTCGCCGACAGCCTTCCCAACGACGACATCACGCAGCTGGTCTCGATCTCCTGAGGAAATAATGTCAACCTGTTGACATCTGGAGTGTCAACAGGTTGACTATCGGCATGTCCGATCGGATCACCGTCACCCTGCACCATCTGGTGTCGCTCATGGACAGCTACGCCGACGAGATGCTGCAGACCGCCCACGGCGTGACGTTCAGCCAGTTCCAGTTCCTCGCGGCGGTGGCCGATCTGCAGCCGGTCGACATCACGACGCTGGCCCGCTGCCTCTTCGTCACGAAGGCCGCCGTCAGCAAGCGCGTGCCCTCCCTCGTCGCCGAGGGCTGGATCACGACGTCGGACGACCCCCGGCATGGCCGGCGCGTGCTCCTCACGCTGACCCCGCGCGCGCTGCAGCTCGTCATCACCGCCGGCGCCGGGCTGGACGACCAGTTCACGTCGCTGTTCTCCGACCCCCGTCTCGGGGCCGAGGGCATCGACGTCGCGCGCCTCAACCAGCAGCTCCAGACACTCATGGAACTCGTCACCGAGAAAGGCATACCCCAATGAACCCTCGCATCCTCGTCATCATCGGCACTCCGATCGCCGGCAGCCTCAACCACGCGCTCGCCGGCTCGTACACCGACGCCGCACGTGCGGGAGGCGCCGACGTGCGCGTCATCGACCTCGTGAACGACCCGATCCCCGCGCACCCGACGAGTCGCGACGAGCTGCGGATGCCGCGCACCGCCGCCGACCGCGCACTCGACCCCGAGGTCGCGAGGTACATCGATGACGTGGAGTGGGCCGACCACCTGGTCTTCTTCCACCCGCAGTGGTGGGGCACGTACCCCGCCGCCCTGAAGGCGTTCGTCGACCGCGTGTTCCTTTCGGGCTTCGCGTTCCGCTACCGCCCGAAGTCCGCGCTGTCGGAGCGGCTGCTCGCGGGCCGGACCGCCCGCATCGTGATGACGATGGACTCGCCCCGGTTCTGGAACCGCCTGGTCTATCGCAACGCGGCCGAGACCAGCCTCCAGCGGCCGATCCTCGGGTACTGCGGCGTGAAGACGATCGGCGTCACGCGCTTCACGCCCGTGCGATTCAGCGAGGATGAGCAGCGGGGCGGCTGGATCACCGAGACGGCGAAGCTCGGAAAACGGGATGCCGCAGCATCCGTCACCCGCTCGCGAGAGGCCGCCACCGTCTGAAACCACCCGAGGGCAGGTGTCGCCCACCCGGCGCCGGGCGTGGGAATCTTGTCTCATGAAGAACTGGATCGTGCGCTTCGCGGCCCTCTATGTGTTCAACCTCGCCGTCCTGCTGCTGATCGGCCTGCTCACTCCCGGGGTGAACGTCGGATGGGGCGTCCTGTGGGCGAGCGTGATCCTCACCGCGGGCGCCATCTGGGTGAAGCCGCTCATCCAGAAGTGGTTCGGAGACATGACGGCGAAGTCGGCGAGCCGACGCAGCAAGGCCGGCGAGACGATGGTGCGGATCGGGCTCGTCTTCGCCGTCGAACTCGTCCTGTGGATCCTCGTGGTGTGGTTCTCCGGGGTTCAGGTCCACAACTGGCTGTTCGGCTACCTGCTGCCACCGGTCTTCCTCCTCATCGCGTGGGCGATCTACGACGCCGTCGACGACCGTCTGCACGAGCGGGCAGCGGTCATCTACGACCGCGCGTCGGCGAAGGTCGGACGATCGACGGATGCCGGAGCTCCCCCGGTGYCGGCACCGTCGGCCGGACCCGCGGTGTCCCCTCCACCCGCCGGCGCCAAGCCGGACGCCTATGACGGCCTGACGCCGGAGCAGCGCCGCATGCTGGACGAGCTCGGCGGCAGCTGACCAGCACCTGCGGGCCCGCGTGTGCCCCGGCATCCCGTAACAATCCGACGCGCGATGCGCCGCGCCGACTGCCGACGGGAAAAATGGGTGTCGGCGCCGACAGCACGGCGCCCGTACCCGACCCCGGAGGCCTCCATGTCGCGTTCCCTGCGCTCCGCCCTGATCGCCTCGAGCGTCGCCGCGGCGCTCCTCCTCGCCGGCTGCGCGTCCGGGACGGGCGGCGACTCGACGGCATCCGGTGACGACGAGGGCTGGGTCACGCCCGGCAAGATCACGATCGCGACCGGCGAGCCGGCGTACTACCCCTGGGTGATCGACGACAAGCCCGAGAGCGGTGAGGGCTTCGAAGCCGCGGTCGCGTACGCCGTCGCGGATGAGCTCGGGTTCTCGAGGGACGATGTGGTCTGGGTGCGCACCGGCTTCGACGAGGCGATCGCCCCGGGGCCGAAAGACTTCGACGTCAATCTCCAGCAGTTCTCGATCAGCGACGAGCGCAAGCAGTCGGTCGACTTCAGCTCGCCCTACTACGAGACGACCCAGGTCGTGATCACGACGGGCTCCTCCGCCGCAGCCGACGCCGCATCGATCGCGGACCTCAAGGACCTGCTGATCGGAGCCCAGACCGGCACGACGAGCTTCACCGCGATCGAGCAGACCATCCAGCCGAGCCAGGGGGCCCAGGCGTTCAACACGAACGAGGATGCCAAGCTCGCGCTCGAGAACGGGCAGATCGATGCGCTCGTCGTCGATCTGCCGACCGCGTTCTACATCGCCGGCGCCGAGCTCAGCGACGGCGTTATCGTCGGTCAGCTCCCCAACCCCGCGGGGACGACGGGCGACCAGTTCGGCCTCGTCCTCGCAAAGGACTCGCCGCTCACCGCGCAGGTCACCGAAGCGGTGGACGCCCTCCGCGACGCCGGCACGCTCGACGACCTCGCAGCGGAGTGGCTCGGCGGCGACGACACGGCCCCCCTCCTCAAGTGAGCGACGGGCGCCGTCCCCGCTGCGGTCGGCGCCCGATCGCCTCGGCTAGCCTGGCCCGATGACCCTGGCCCCGCCCCTGGATCCGGCTGTCCGGCCCCTCAGCGACATCGAAATCGAGCGCCGCGCGTTCCGCAAGAGACAGGGCGCCAAGTCTGTCGCGGTCAGCGTCGTCTCCACCCTCGTCCTCGCGGGCGTGGTGTGGGTGACGCTCATCAGCACTCCCGGATGGGAGCAGGTCAAGCAGTCGTTCTTCAACTGGGACGTCGCCGTCGCCTCGTTCCCCCGCATCTGGCAGGGTTTCCTCCTCAACCTTCAGGTGCTCGCGATCTCAGCGGTCCTGGTCGTCCTCTTCGGACTGCTGATCGCCACCCTGCGCACCCTCCGCGGACCGGTATGGCTGCCGTTGCGGGCTCTCGCCGCCGGCTACACCGACCTGTTCCGCGGCCTGCCGCTCATCATCGTGCTGTACCTCGTCGGCTTCGGCATCCCGGGTCTCGGCCTCATCCCGGTGCGGCTGCCGTTCGCCTTCTGGGGTGTCGTCGCCCTCACGCTCACATACTCGGCGTACGTCGCGGAGGTGTTCCGTGCCGGCATCGAGGCGGTGCACCCGTCGCAGCGGCAGGCCGCACGCTCTCTCGGGCTCAGCCACGCCAAGACGATGCGGCTGATCGTCGTCCCGCAGGCGATCCGCAAAGTCACGCCCGCCCTCATGAACGACTTCGTCGCCCTGCAGAAGGATGTCGGCCTGATCTCGGTGCTCGGCGCGGTCGACGCCGTCCGCGCCGCCCAGATCGAGACCGCCACGCACTTCAACTTCACCCCCTACGTCGTGGCCGGTCTGCTCTTCGTGCTGCTCGCGATTCCCACGATCCGTCTCACCGACTGGTACACGGCGCGCGTGCGGGCCCGCGAGCAGGTCGGCGGCATCGTATGACCGCGGTGCTGCGCGTCGAGGGCGTCTGGAAGTCGTTCGAGGACCACGCCGTCCTCCGCGGGATCGACCTCGAGGTGGGCGCGGGCGAGGTGGTCGCCCTCATCGGCGCGAGCGGCTCGGGCAAATCGACTCTCCTCCGCACCGTGAACCTGCTCGAGCCGCTCGACGACGGCCGCATCTGGCTGCGCGACGAGGACATCAGCGACCCCCGCGTCGATCCTGACGCCGTCCGCGCGCGCATCGGCGTGGTCTTCCAGCAGTACAACCTCTTCCCGCACCTCACCGTGCTCGCCAACATCACCCTCGCGCTGCGCCACGTCCACAGACAGGGAAGACGATCAGCGGATGCCGCGGCCCTCGCCCTGCTCGAACGCGTCGGCCTGACCGACAAGGCGCAGTCGCACCCCGACCGCCTGTCCGGCGGCCAGCAGCAGCGCGTGGCGATCGCCCGCGCGATAGCCACCTCGCCCGATCTGCTGCTCCTCGACGAGATCACCTCGGCGCTCGACCCGGAGCTCGTCGGCGAAGTGCTCGACCTCGTCCGCTCGCTCGCCGACGACGGCATGACGATCGTGATGGCGACGCACGAGATGGCATTCGCCCGCGATGTCGCCGACCGCGTGGTGTTCCTCGATGCGGGCCGCATCCTCGAGCAGGGCCCGCCCGGCGAGGTCTTCGGCGCCCCTCGAGAAGAGCGGACGAGGGCGTTCCTCGCGCGCTTCACGGCCTGAGCGCTGGGTGAACCGCCGCACGGAGGCCGCCGCGTCGGAGAATCCGGCGGATGTCGGCCATCCTGCGCCGAATCGTCCGACGTCGCGGCGATTCTCCGACGCGGCTGTGGCTAGAGGCGCTCCGCGGCCTCGACCACGTTCGTCATCAGCAGCGCCACGGTCATCGGGCCGACCCCGCCGGGGTTCGGCGACAGGAACCCGGCGACCTCGGCCACGTCAGGGTGGACGTCGCCGAACACGCGGTGCTTGCCGGTCTCGGCATCCGTCTCGCGCGTGACGCCGACGTCGAGCACCGCGGCGCCCGGCTTCACGTCGGCGGCCTGCACGATGTGCTTGACGCCCGCTGCGGCGACGATGACGTCGGCCTCGCGGAGATGGTGCCCCAGGTCGGCCGTGCCGGTGTGGGTCAGCGTGACTGTCGCGTTGTACTCGCGCCGCGTGAGGAGCAGCCCGATCGAGCGCCCGATCGTGACCCCGCGCCCGACGACGACGACGTGCTTGCCCGCGAGGTCGTAGCCGTTGCGCACGAGCAGCTCGATGACGCCCCGTGGGGTGCACGGGAGCGGCGTCGTGATGGGCGCATTGACGTTGAGGACCAGTCGCCCGAGGTTGGTCGGATGCAGGCCGTCGGCGTCCTTCGCCGGGTCGATGCGCTCGAGGATCGCGTCGGTGTCGAGGTGCTTCGGGAGCGGCAGCTGCACGATGTACCCGTGGCACGCCGGGTCGGCATTGAGCTCATCGATGAGGGCCTCGACGTCAGCCTGCGTCGCGTCGGCCGGCAGCTCCCGCTGGATCGAGTTCATCCCGATGGCCTCGGACTCCCGGTGCTTCATGCCCACGTAGAGCTGTGAGCCGGGGTCGGCCCCCACGAGGACCGTGGCGATGCCCGGCGTGATCCCCCGCGCCTTCAGCGCGTCCACGCGAGCGCGCAGCTCGTCCTTGATCTCCGCAGCGGCTGCGCGCCCGTCGAGCTTCTGTGCCGTCATGTTGCGTCCTTACTCTTGCCGAGACAGGGGACCGTGCCGAGACAGGGCGTCGTGCGCCACCGCGTCGGCGAGATCCCCTGTCTCGCGCTCGAACTGACCGTCAGTGCGTGAGGCCGGGGTACAGCGGGAACGCGTCGGCGAGAACGGCGACGCGCGCGCGGAGAGCCTCGACATCGGCATCCGGAAGCAGGGCCTTCGCGATGATGTCGCCGACCTCGGTGAACTCCTCGTCGCCGAAGCCGCGCGTGGCGAGCGCCGGGGTTCCGATGCGCAGGCCCGAGGTCACCAGCGGCGGGCGCGGGTCGTTCGGGACGGCGTTGCGGTTGACCGTGATGTGGATCTCGTGGAGGAGGTCCTCGGCCTGCTTGCCGTCGATCGCGGCGTTGCGCAGGTCGACGAGGATCAGGTGCACGTCCGTGCCGCCGGACCGGACCGTGATCCCGGCGTCGGCGACGTCGGACTGCGAGAGGCGCTCGGCGATGATGTGCGCACCGCGGAGCACGCGCTCCTGGCGCTCCTTGAACTCGGGAGTCGCCGCGAGCTTGAACGCGGTCGCCTTGGCGGCGATCACGTGCATGAGCGGACCACCCTGCTGCCCCGGGAAGACGGCCGAGTTGATCTTCTTCGCGATGTCCTCGTCGTTGGTGAGGATGAAGCCCGAGCGCGGACCGCCGATGGTCTTGTGCACCGTCGACGACACGACGTGCGCGTGCGGAACGGGCGAGGGGTGCACACCGGCGGCCACGAGCCCCGCGAAGTGCGCCATGTCGACCCACAGCAGTGCGCCGACCTCGTCGGCGATCTCGCGGAAGCGCGCGAAGTCGAGCTGACGCGGGTAGGCCGACCAGCCCGCGATGATGACCTTCGGCTTGTGCTCGAGCGCGAGACGGCGCACCTCGTCGAGGTCGATGATCGAGGTCTCGGGATCGACGCCGTACGCGACGATGTTGTAGAGGCGCCCCGAGAAGTTGATCTTCATGCCGTGCGTGAGGTGGCCGCCCTGATCGAGCGAGAGGCCGAGCAGCGTGTCGCCGGGGCGCGCGATGGCGTGGAGCACGGCCGCGTTGGCTGTGGCGCCCGAGTGCGGCTGGACGTTCGCGAAGTTCGCTCCGAAGAGCGCCTTGGCCCGCGCGATCGCCAGCTCCTCGGCGACGTCGACCTCTTCGCAGCCGCCGTAGTAGCGACGGCCGGGGTAGCCCTCGGCGTACTTGTTCGTGAGCACCGAGCCCTGCGACTGCAGCACCGAGACGGGCACGAAGTTCTCGGACGCGATCATCTCGAGGTACCCGCGCTGGCGGTCGAGCTCGCGGTCGAGGACCTCGGCGATCTCGGGGTCGACCTCGGCGAGCGGGGCGTTGAAGTACTGATCGGTCATGGCGATCTCTCCTGACGACGGCTTGATTCGCTTCCCGGCGGGGAGCCCGGCGGGTGGTCACATCGGCCCAGGCGTGCGGTCGAATGCCGTTGTCGGTCGCTCCCCGGTGGTGTCCCACCTCAACGCCAGTCGCGACTTCTCGAGCATAACGGATGCCGCACGTGCGCCGATGCGCCGCTGGTAGGCTGGTCGCGCCTTTTGTTAGGACCCCTTACATCGATTGACAAACACGGTCGCTCGCGTCACGCTCGACCCGAACGGAGACACTGTGACCGCTCCCCCCGTCGTCCCTGCGCCGTCCTCGCTTCAGGCAGTCGACTCGGCGCCTTTCGCGCTCACCGGGTCCGTCGCCGTCACAGGGGAACCGGATGCCGCAGCCGCCCTCATGGAGCTCATCACCGCGCGCACGGGTCTGGCGCTGGCCGAGGGCGCCGCTTCGCACGATCGGGTCATCGCACTGCGGATCGACCCTTCGACCGCGGCGGGGAATGCGGAGTCGTACCGGCTCGCCTCGGACGAGGCATCCGTCGTCATCACCGGAGCCGACGCGGCCGGACTCTTCTACGGCGTCCAGACGCTCGGACAGGTGATCGCCCGAGACGACGAGGGGTGGAGCATCCCCGCACTGACGATCGACGATGCTCCTCGGTTCGCGTACCGGGGGGTGATGCTCGACGTCGCGCGGCATTTCCAGACGGTGGAGACGGTCAAGGCCTACATCGACCGTGCGGCCGGCCTCAAGTTCAACGCGCTGCACCTGCACCTGACCGACGACCAGGGGTGGCGGCTCCAGCTGCGGTCGCATCCGCGGCTCACCGAGGTGGGGTCCGGATCCTCGGTCGGCGGCGACCCTGGCGGCTTCTACACCGCCGCGGACTACCGGGAGATCGTCGCGCACGCGGCATCCCGTCACCTGATCGTCGTACCCGAGATCGACATGCCGGGGCACACGCACGCCGTCGCGCTGGCCTACCCCGAGCTCGCCGAGGCACCCGTCCTCAGCGCGCACATCACCGAGATCGCGCAGACATACGGCGGGGGCATCCCCACCGCCGGGGTGCCCTACGGCGGCTTGGCGGTCGGTTTCTCGTCACTCAAGATCGGCGACGAGGCGACCTACGACTTCGTGGCCGACGTCCTCGGCGAGCTCGCCGGGATGACCCCAGGCCCGTACCTGCACATCGGAGGCGATGAGGCCCTCGGCACCGACCCTGAGGATTTCGCGGCGTTCATGGCACGCGCCTCGACGATCGTCGCCGACCTCGGCAAGACGCCGGTGGCGTTTCACGAAGCGGGTGCCGCAGCGGGGCTGCATCCCGACACGATCGGCCAGTACTGGGGCTACGTGACCCCGACCGACGGGATGGACGAGCAGGCGCGCGGGTTCGTCCGCAACGGCGCGCAGTTGATCCTCTCCCCCGCCGACGCGATCTATCTCGACATGAAGTACGACGCCGACGCGCGGCTCGGGCTCACGTGGGCGAACGGCCCGACGAGCGTCGAGCGCGCGTACTCGTGGGAGCCCTCGGCGATCATCGCCGGGGTGCAGGAGGCCGACATCCTCGGGGTCGAGGCTCCCATGTGGAGTGAGACCGTGCGGGACCTCCGGGACATCGACGAGCTCGCGTTCCCCCGCATCGCGGCGGCCGCAGAAGCGGCGTGGTCGCCCCCGACCGGCAAGAGCGCCCTGCGCACCTGGCCGTCCTTCCGCGAGCGGGTCGGCGGGCTCGGGCCGCTCTGGACGAGCCTCGGCATCGGGTTCCACCCCTCGGAGGAGATCTCATGGTCACCGCAATGAACACGACCCTCGTCCACTCGGTGCGACTCGTCGACGACGGTCGCATCATCGACGACGCCTGGGTGCGCTTCGAGGGCGGTCGCGTCGCCGAGACGGGCACGGGGGCCTCGTGGCGAGATGTCCCGGATGCTGCGACCGTCGTCGACGGCACTGCTGCGGCGGGCGGCGGTGCGCTGCTGACCCCTGGCTTCATCGATCTGCACGGTCACGGCGGAGGCGGCTTCTCGTACGGCGACGGATCGGACGCCATCCGGGGCGCACGGGCTCTGCACCGAGCCCACGGCACGACCCGAGCCGTCATCTCGCTCGTCACCGCTTCGCTCGAGACGCTCGAGCAGCAGATCGCCGAGATCGCCGGCCTCATGACGACGGATGCCGACATCCTCGGCTCGCACCTCGAAGGTCCCTTCCTCGACCCTGGCCACAAGGGCGCGCACGACCCGTCGCTCCTCCGCCGACCCGAGGCGGCCGACGTCGAGCGACTCCTCACGGCCGGTCGCGGGACGATCCGCCAGGTGACCCTCGCTCCCGAGCTCCCGGGGGGACTCGACGCGATCCGCGCCGTGGTCGCCGCAGGCGCCGCCGCGGCGGTCGGGCACACGGCGGCCGATGCCGCGCAGACGCGGGCGGCGTTCGATGCCGGCGCTACGATCCTGACCCACGCCTTCAACGCGATGCCGCCCCTGCACCACCGGCTCCCCGGGCCGGTCGGAGCCGCCGCCGCCGATGATCGAGTGACGCTTGAGATCATCGCCGACGGCGTGCACCTCGACCCGGCCGTGGTGCGCATCGCCTTCGCGGCCGCCCCCGGCAGGATCGCGCTCGTGACGGACGCGATGGCGGCCGCGGGAGCGTCCGACGGGCACTACGACCTGGGATCGCTCTCCGTCGAGGTCACGGACGGGATCGCACGGCTCGCGGGCGGCGGCGCGATCGCCGGGTCGACGCTGACCCAGGATGCTGCGCTCCGCTGCGCCGTGGCCTCCGGAGTCGCCCTCGCCGACGCCGTGGCGGCGCTCACCCGTGTCCCCGCCCATGCCATCGGGCGCGTCGACGACTTGGGAAGCCTGGCGCCGGGCATGCTCGCAGACGCGGTGCTGCTCTCGGCGGAGCTGGATGTTCGCGCTGTGTGGGTCGAGGGCGCTCCGGCCTGAGCCGACTCGCCCGGCGGGTCGGTCGCTGCCGGGCGCTCGCACCACCGGCGAGGACCTGGCGGAAATCAGTGCGGCCGTTGCATCCCCAAGATGCAACGGCCGCAGGTTCCCGGGAGAGTTCCGGGGAGGAGAAGTCCTCTCCCGGAATCTCTCTTCCGCGGCGACTCGGGGCGTTCCGTTCCCCGTGTCGTCGTGCCCGCGGAAATACTCCGGGATTGGAGCGGGCAATGTCTCCTGACCAAGAGACGGAGACCCGGCCGATCTATGACGCGAAACGGCGAAGTTTCTTGCGGCCGATTCTCGCGACCCCGCAATCGCGGGGTCTGCTCGACGCTGGCGCGGACGGCGCGCGGGCCGCAGAATAGACGGGGCACGGCAGATCGGGCGGCGACGGCGCCGCCCGCGATCCCGGGACGATCTGGGGACAGCGATGACGAGCATCGACAACGGGGGCGAGGACGCCGCGGTGGGAGCGCCCGAGGCGGCGGACGCCGACCTCGTACTGCGCACCCGTTCGGGTGATCGGGGCGCGTTCGGCGAACTCTGGTACCGCCACTACCGGTCGGGGATCGCCGTCGCGCGGTCCATGTCCGGACTCGACCCCGACGACCTCGTGCAAGAGGCGTACGCCCGCATCTACCAGTCGATCCTCCGGGGTGGCGGTCCGACCGGTTCCTTCCGGGCGTACCTGTTCACCAGCATCCGCAACACGGCGGCGGCGTGGGGACGATCGGGCCGCGAGACGGCGATGGAAGACCTGGACGCCGTCGTGGACCCCGCCACCAGCGAGGAGGCGACCGAGTCGGCGCTCGATCGGGGCCTGACGCACCGGGCGTTCCGCAGTCTTCCTTCACGGTGGCAGGAGGTGCTCTGGTACACCGAGATCGAGCAGATGAAGCCGGCTGAGATCGCGCCCCTGCTCGGGATGAAGCCGACCGCCGTCGCGCAGCTGGCGTTCCGCGCGCGAGAAGGGCTGCGCGAGGCCTGGATCCAGGTCCACTTGCAGAGCCTCGCGGACGGCTCGGACTGCCAGTGGACCGTCGAGCGCCTCGGCGCTCATGCCCGGGCCAATCTCTCGCGGCGCGACCAGGCCAAGGTCGAGGCACACCTCGGCGAGTGCACCCGGTGCACGATCGTCGCGGCAGAGGCGAAGGAGGTCTCGAGTCGTCTGGCGCTCGTGCTCCTTCCCCTCACCCTCGGCATCACCGGGTCTGCCGCCTACCTCGCGACTCTCCAGGGCGGCGGCGTTCCGGCGGTCGCGCTGGCCGCCGGCCAGGGAATCGCGCCCGGAGCAACCGGCTCCGGCGTCACGGTCTCGGTCGCCGGTGGCACCAGCGCGGGCTCGACGGCAGCGGGCGGGACCGGCGCCGGCTCGATGGCCGCGAGCGGCACGGTCGCGGCCGGGGGCTCCGCGGCTGCCGGCGGCTCCGTCGCCGCGGGCAGCTCGCTCACCGCGAGCGCTTCGGCCGTCGCCGGCGGCACCCTCGCCACGACCGGCGCCGTGGGAGCGGGGACCGCCGCAACGGTCGCTGCCGTCGCCACCGCGGGCGGAATCTTCTCGAGCGTCGGCGCCGCGATCGGCGCCACCGCCGTCGCCGCCCTCATCGTCGGCGGGGCCGTGACCGCCTCGATCGCCGCCCCCGATCTCCTACCCTCGTCCTGGGCCGCCGAGTCCGCAGCCTTGATGATCGCGGAAGCCGCGGCTGACGCCGACACCGTGGCGGATTCCGCAGCGGATGCCGCCCCCGGCACATTGCCGGGCGCCGGCCCCGCGAGTGAAGAGTCCGGCGACGCCGGTGCACCCCCGACGGCGATGCCCTCCGGCATCCCCTCGATCGGGACTGCCTGGATCGACTACGCCGGCACCGAGGCGACCTTCAGCGTGCCCGTGTCGGGTGCCCCCGGCAGCACGGTCGAGCTGCTCGTCAATGGGGGCATCAAAGCCACCACTCTGCTGGATGCCGCCGGGGCGGGGACTCTCGCCTTCCAGCCGTCGGTCGGCCATGTCACGAATGATGCCACGGTGAACGCGCGGTATCGCGTCGGCGAGCTGACCGGGCAGCCGCTCACCGTGCGTCTGAGCGACCTCGCCGATCTCGCCGCGGTTCTCGCCGTCATGAAGGGCACCCACGCGGAGGTGCCCCCGGCTGCGCCGAGCGGCGGAAACCAGGGCAACGGGCAGGGACAGGGCAGCGGCAGCGCGAACCAGGACCCCCCAGGCCAGGGCAGCACGAACGGGCAGGGACCGGGCAGCACGAACGGGCAGGGACAGGGAAGTTCGAACGGGCAGGGACCGGCAGGCGCGAACGGGCAGCGACCGGCAGGCTCGAACGCGGACTCCGGCGCGCCGGCCGACGGCGCATCCGCCGGGAGCGCCGTGAACGGCTCCTCCACGGGCAGCGACGAGACGGAAGCGACGGAGAGCGGCACGCAGACGACCGCGAGCGCGCCCGCCGGCATCACTCCCACCAAGACCGCCGTAAAGGCCACAGGGCCGTCCAAGACCGCCACCACCCCGACGAAGCCCGCCATCCCCTCGTCTGCCGTCGCGCAGTCCTCTCCCGCCGACGATACGGTGGGCGCCGCGACCTCCGGGCAGTCGGCCGCCCCCGAGAAGCAGGACTGAGGCCCCGCCTAAACTTGGGGCATGTCCGATTCGCCCCATGTCCTTCCCGCGAAGCCGGCCGAGCCCGTGCCCGGCACCCGCGCGCCCCTCTCGGCGATCGACATCCTCGCCTTCCTGTGCGGGCTCTTCGCGTTCGCGTCGCTCGCGATCTGGGGATTCGTCTTCTGGCCCTTCCCCTGGAACATCGTCGTCGGCATCGCTGCCCCTATCGTGGCGATCCTGGTGTGGGCGCTCTTCGTCTCTCCACGCGCCGTGCTGGCCGTGCACCCCTTCATCCGGGCGCTGGTCGAGCTGCTCGTCTTCGTGTCCGCGACCATGGCGTGGTGGAGCATGGGCGCACCGTGGATCGGGCTCGGCTTCGGAATCGTCGCGGTGACGGTCGGCGTCATCGCCGGGCGGCGCCGATTCGCGTGACGGATGCCGCGCGCGACGTCGTCGGCGCCCTGCAGGAGGCGCTCGGCGACCGGGTCGATGTGTCCGAGGCGGCCCGTCATGCGGCACGCGCCGACAAGTCGGGGCACGCGGCCGCGGGTCTCCCCATAGCGGTCGTGCACGCCCGCTCGGTCGAAGATGTCCAGCAGACGCTCCGCATCGCGACGGAGACGCGCACACCGGTCGTGACCCGAGGAGCAGGGACCGGTCTCGCGGGCGGAGCCAACGCGGGCGGCGGAGAGATCGCGCTGTCGGTGCGACGGATGGACCGCATCATCGAGGTGCGCCCCGCTGATCTTCTCGCCGTCGTCGAGCCCGGCATCCTGAATGCCGACCTCAACGCAGCACTTGGCGAGCACGGTCTGTGGTGGGCCCCCGACCCGGCGAGCCGCGCGATCTCGACGGTAGGAGGCAACATCGCCACCGGAGCCGGTGGGCTCCTCTGCGCGAAGTACGGAGTGGTGCGGGATGCCGTCCTCGGCGTCGACCTCGTGCTCGCCGACGGCCGGCTCCTCACGCTCGGGCATCGAACGGTGAAGGGCGTGACGGGCCTGGATCTGACGTCGCTCGTCATCGGCTCGGAGGGGACGCTGGGCGTCGTCGTCGGGGCGACGCTGAAGCTCCGGCGCCTCGTTCCCGGCTCTGTCTGCACGATCGCGGCGACCTTCGCCGACGTGCGCGCAGCGGCCGAGGCCTCCTCGGCCGTCACCGCCTCGGGAGTGCAGCCCGCGATCATGGAGCTGATGGATGCCGAGTCCCTGCGCGCCGTGCACGACCTGCTGCAGCTCGACCCGCCGACTCGTGGGGCCGCGCAGCTGACGATCCAGACCGACGGGCCTGCCGCCGACGTCGAGGCCGACGCGATCGCGGCGACCCTCGGTGCGGCGGGCGGAACGGTGGCCGTGACCCACGACCGCGATGAGGGCGAGCGTCTGCTGGCGATCCGCCGGTCGATGCACCCCGCGATGGAGCGGCTCGGGTCGACCCTCATCGAGGACGTCTCCGTGCCGCGCAGCGCGCTGCCGGCGATGTTCGACGAGATCGCCCGGGTCGAACGCGAGCACGGCATCGTCATCCCGACGGTCGCCCACGCGGGCGACGGCAACCTGCATCCGAACTTCATCTTCGACGGCGTCGTGGGCGCCGACGGGACGATCCAGGTGCCGGCAGCGGTGTGGGATGCCGCAGACGACCTCTTCCGTGCCGCCCTGCGCCTCGGCGGCACCCTCACAGGCGAGCACGGCGTCGGCGTGCTCAAGCGCCGCTGGCTCATCGACGAGCTCGGCGAGGACCAGTGGGAGCTGCAACGTCAGATCACTCGGCTGTTCGACCCGCTCGGCATCCTGAATCCGGGCAAGGTGTTCGCGGACTGACCGCACTCGCCTCGGGCGCGCGCGTGGTCGCCGCGGTCTACAGCCTCTCCCAGGCCGGCTTGCTGTCGTAGGTGTAGCGGTAGTAGTCCGCGAAGCGCAGGCGCGACGCTGCCGCCTCGTCGACGACGACGGTCGTGTGCGGGTGCAGCTGGATCGCCGAACCGGGGAGGGACGCCGTCACCGGACCCTCGACGGCGCCGGCGACCGCCTCGGCCTTGCCCTCGCCGAATGCGAGCAGCACCAGGTGGCGGGCACGCAGTATCGTGCCGAGCCCCTGTGTGATGCAGTGCTTCGGCACGTCGTCGATCGAGTCGAAGAACCGGGCGTTGTCCTCGCGCGTCTGCTGCGTGAGGGTCTTCACCCGAGTGAGCGATGCGAACGACGAACCCGGCTCGTTGAAGCCGATGTGGCCGTCCGTGCCGATGCCGAGGAGCTGCAGGTCGATGCCGCCGGCCTCCGTGATCGCGGCGTCATAGTCGGCGCCGGCGTGCTCGATGCCCGCAGGCGACCCGTCCGGCGTGCGGATCAGCGACGGGTCGAGCTCGAGGGGCTGGACGACCTCGCGCGTGATGACAGACCGATACGACTCGGGATGCCCGGGGTCGATGCCGACGTACTCGTCGAGTGCGAAGCCGCGCACGCGCGACACGTCGACTCCGCGCAGGCGCGCCGGCAGAGCCTCATAGACGGGGAGCGGGGTGGAACCGGTCGCGAGTCCCAGCACGGTCTCGGGGTTGCCGCGGATGAGTCGGACGATCTCGTCGGCGACGAGCGAGCCGGCGGTCGCTGCATCCGGGACGATGACGATCTCAGCCATGGGTGAGCGCCTCCTCGGGCTCGGGATCCCGGGCGGCGCCGATGAGGGCCGCTCCGAGCGCTGCGGCGGGCGAACCCGAGGGCAGGAGCTCCACGCGTTCGTCGAGCCTCAGCGAGCGCATGAACGACGACGCCTCGGCGCTGGCCCTGAGCTCGGCGGAGACGTCCGCCTTCAGCCTGTCGCCGAGTGCCGTCAGGCCGCCGCCGAGGACGACTACATCGACATCGCCGGTGAGGACGAGCACGCGGATCGCCGCGGCCACACCCCGGGCTATGCCGCTGCGCAGTTCCCGGGCCTTCTGGTCGCCGGCATCCGCGGCGTCGAAGACGTCGAGCACCGGCAGCGGCCCGCGGCGTCCCCATCGCTGCGCGACGGCACCGCCGCCGGCGAGCGCCTCGATGCAGCCGTGCTGCCCGCACCGGCAGAGCGGACCCGCGGGGTCGATCGAGATGTGCCCCACCTCGCCCGCTGTTCCGCGCGCGCCGCGCCAGAGGTCGCCGTCCACCACGACTCCGGCCGCAACCCCGGTGCCGAGGTTAAGATAGGCCATCGACCCGCGGTGCAGATCGAGGCCGCGAGCGCTGACCCGCAGGGCGTTGGCTCCCAGCGCCGCGGCCTTCACATCGTTCTCGACCCGCACGGCGATTCCGAGCCTGGGGGCGACCTCGGCCGCCAGTTCGAGCTCCTCGACGCCGAGGTTCACCGCGTGCACGACGCGGCCCGTGATGGCGTCGACCTGACCTGGGGTGCCGATTCCGACAGAGCTGATCGAGCGGAGGTCTGTCCCGGCTTCCGCCGCCACCGCGTGGACCGCGGCGACCACGGTGCGGACGATCTCGTCGCCGCCCCACCCGGTCGCGAGGCGGATCCGCCCGGCAATGGCTCCCTGCGCGTCGACCAGGACCGCATCGGTCTTGGTGCCCCCGACATCCAGCCCGACCTTCATCGGCCGGCCTCCGTGCGGAAGGCGGCTGCAGCGTGCGCGCGCATCAGCCCTTGACCGCCCCGGACACGAGACCGCTCGTCATGCGGCCCTGGACGATCAGGAAGAAGATGATCACGGGCACCGCGACGACCGTCGAGGCGGCCATGACCTGGCCCCAGTCGATCGCGCGCGTCGCGCTCGCCTGGACGAAGCCGCGCAGCCAGAGCGGGAGCGTCTCGCTGTCGGCGCTCATGATCACGAGGGCGACGGTGAACTCGTTCCAGCACTGCAGGAAGGCGAAGACGGCGGATGCGACCAGCCCCGGGGCGAGCAGGGGCAGCGTGATCCGGATGAACGCCTGGGTGCGACTGAGGCCATCCATCATCGCCGCTTCCTCGAGCTCGGCGGGAACGCCGGCCACGAAGCCGCGGAGCATCCAGATCGTGAACGGCACGACCGCCGCGATGTAGAGCAGGCTCAGGCCCGCGATGTTGCTGAGCAGCCCGAGTTCGCTCATCATCTTGTACTGCGCGACGAACAGGCCCTCGGCCGGAAGCATCTGGATGAGCAGGATCGCGATGATGAAGGTCGTTCGACCGCCGAACTTGAAACGGCTGATGGCGATCGCGGCGAGGAACGCGAACACGAGGCAGAAGAACACCGCGATGAGCGTCACGCTGAGGCTGATGCCCAGTGCGGCGAAGAAGCTCTCATCGATGACGGCACGGAAGTTCGCGAACGAGCCGCCGAACGGCACGAAGGTCGGCGTGAACGATTCGAGCGCCGACTTCGGCAGGAGCGCGGAGTTGACCATCCAGTAGACCGGGAAGGCCCAGGCGATGGCGATGACGATGGCCAGGATGCTCCAGCCCCAGGTGGCGGGGCGGCCGAGGCCGTGACGGCGCGGGGGGATCGGCGTGGCCGAGGCGGTCGCGCGCTGCGCGGTGCCCGGCACGGTGGCGGTCTGCGTGGACATCAGGCCTGGTCCTCCTTGAGCAGGCTCCGGATGTAGAACCAGCTGATCAGGATCGTGAGGGCGAGCACGAAGATCGCCATGGCGGCGCCCTGGCCGAAGTTGAGCCCGGCGACGCCCTGCTTGTAGATGTAGGTGCCGAGCAGGTCGTAGTCGCTCGCCTGGGGTCCGGCATCCTGCAGCATCGTGATCTGCGTGAACACCCGGAGGTCCCAGATGAGGTTGAGCAGCAGCACGATCATGATGACGGGACGCACCATCGGAAGCAGGATGTAGCGGAGGCGCTGCCATCCGGTCGCGCCGTCGAGCTCAGAGGCCTCGATGACCTCGTCGGACACCTGGGTCAGGCCCGCGTAGGACGAGAAGGCGACGAATGGCACCGACATCCAGATGACGATGATGGATGCCACTCCGAAGAAGATGGTGGGATCACCGCCGATCCAGTTGAAGTTGTGCATGTCGACGCCGGGGATCATGTTCAGGAGATAGTTGACGACGCCGCGGCGGCGGTCGAAGAGCCAGATCCAGACGGTCATGGCAGCGACGACCGGCATCGCCCAGGCGAGCAGGAGAGCGACCTGGAGCGTGATGCGGATCGCCGCGGGCACCTTGCTCATGAGCACGGCCAGCAGCATGCCGATCACGACGGTGAGGACCGCCGTGACGACGCAGAAGACGACGGACCTGATGGCCACCGCCCAGAATGTGGGGCTCGTGGCGACGGCGATGTAGTTGTCGAGGCCGATGAACTCGGGTGCCTTGCCCCCGAGCTGCTGCATGGCGCCGTACTTCTGGAACGAGGTGACGACCTGCCAGACGACCGGGTAGCCCATGCCGAACAGCAGGATCGCGATGGCCGGGAACAGCAGGAACAGGTGTGTGAGGGGCCGACGGCGGGAGCCGACCGCGTCATTCGAGCGGGGGCCCGCCGTGACACTCGTGGTGGGGGCGGCGATCGCCATGGGGCACCTCCTTCAAGGTCGGGGATGTCGGATGAGGCAAGGGGGTGCTCCGGGTCCGGAGGCGTCGCCTCCGGACCCGGAGCGGGAGATCAGCCGTTGATGATGGCGTCGATCTTCTGGTCGTACTCCTTCGCGAGGGCGTTGATGTCGCCACCCGCAGCCACCTTGCCGAAGAACTCCTCGAGGATCTTCTGACCCTCGACCGCAGCCCAGCCGGGCGCCGCGGGGGTGAGCTTCGAGTTCAGCGCGGAGTCGATCAGCGCCTTCGCGAACTGGTCGTCGCCGAGCGAGCTGACCTGGGTCGTGTTGGCCGGCCCGAGGCCGTTCTGGCCGAGCATCTGCTGGTACTCGTCGGAGAAGATGATGCGCATCAGCTCCTTGGCGCCGGCCTGGTTCTTGCTCTTGGCCGAGATGCCGATGTTCGAGCCACCGGCGAACACCGGCGCGGCCTCGCCGGCCGTCGTGCCGGGCAGCGGGAAGACGCCGAACGTGTCGTCGTTCCACTCGCGCACCTCGACGGTGGTGCCGTCGTCCTTGGTCTTGTCGCCCGTGTAGTCGCCGATCGACCAGTGCGCCCAGCCCGGCGCGATGATCGTCGCGGCGGTCGGCGGGGCACCCGTCTTGTCGTTGTTGATGTTGACCCACGGGGTGCTGTCGGCCTCGGTGACCGGAGCCGTCGATGCGTTCACGAAGAGATCCTGGAACTGCTCGAGACCCTTGATGCTGTTCGGGTCCGAGAGGGTCGAGACCCAGGTGTCGCCGTCCTTCTTCGCGAGCTCTCCGCCGTTGGCGAAGACCCACGAGATGCCGTTGCGCCAGTCCTGGCCGCCGATGTAGAAGCCTGCCTGATCGTCGGTCTTCAGGGACTTCACATCGCTGTTGAACTCGTCGAGCGTGGTCGGCGCCGACAGGCCTGCGGCATCCCAGATGTCCTTGCGGTAGGTGATGTAGCGCGAGCCGAAGTAATACGGAAGCGCGTATTCCTTGCCGTCGACCGAACCGACGTCGACGAACGACTGCAGGAGGTCCTTGCCGCCGAGGTCGTCGTAGATGCTGCTGAGGTCGCTGAACGCACCCGCCGTCGTGAACGTCGGCGCCCAGGTGTTGCCGATCTCGGTCACGTCCGGGGTGTTGTTCGCGTCGGGGAGCTGGTTCGCGAGCTTCGTGAGCGCGTCGCCCCAGCTCTGCTCCTCGATCGTCAGGGTGCCGCCGGTGGCGGACTTGTACTCCGTGACGAGGTAGTCGCGCAGCTCCGGCGGGGTGTCGCCGCCCATGACCCAGAAGGTGATGTTCTGGTTCTTGGCGCCATCGGGGTCGAATCCGGAGGGCGCGGCGCTCGCCTCGCCGCCGGCGCCGCCCGAGCAGCCCGCGAGCACCAATGCCGCGGCGCCCAGGAAGGCGAAGGCTCCCAGCTTCTTGTTCATGGTGTCTTCCTTCGTTTCTGGTGATTCGATGGGCCTGGTGGCCCATCCGGGGGGATTGTTGGTCCGGGCCGAACCCGGGAGCAGGACGAGCTGTACTACGACACCCCGAGTTGTCCCGACAGGACCATGACGGCTGCACCGCGCAGGACGATGTCCTGGCCCTGCTCCGTCATCCGCACGCGCACGCCGTCGTGGTATTCGGCGAGCGTCCGCGCGCGGAGGGTCTCGACGGTCGCTTCCGCGAGGGGTCCGCCGAGAAGTTCAGTGGGACCGGAGAGGACGATCTCCGAGACGTCGAGCACGCCGACGATCGGTGCGAGGGCGATGCCGAGGCGCTCCCCCGCATCGCGCAGGATGCCGTCGCGGTCGGAGTCCGGCGCCCCGGCGAGCCGGGCGGTCAGCGCAGGCACCGCGAGCCAGGCTTCGAGGCATCCGACCTTGCCGCAGACGCACACGGGGCCGCCGTCCGTTCCGATGGTGACGTGACCGATCTCGCCTGCGGCGAAGTGGGCGCCGCGCATCGGCTGACCCGAGGCCAGCAGACCCGAACCGACACCGCGCCCGACCTTCACGAGCAGCACGTCGTCGCCGGCGCCGCCGAAGGTGTACTCGGCGAGGACGGCCGCATTGGCGTCGTTCGCGACGAGCACGGGCACCCCGAGGGCCTCACGCAGGGCGCTTTCGAGATCGAACCCTGCCCAGCCGAGGTTGGGGGCGGTCAGGATGACGCCCTGCTCGTTCACGATGCCGGGGGTCCCGACGCCGATGCCCAGGACAGGAGCGTGCGCGTCGGCCACGAGTCCGCGGGCGAGCGAGACGACAGCCTCGACCACGTCCTGCGCCCCGGCGGGAACCGGAAGGCTCGCGCGGGCCACGATGTCTCCGTCGAGGGTCAGCACCGCGCCGATGAACGCCTCGCTGCCAGACAGATCCAGGCCCACGATCCGGTGCCCGTCCCTGTCGAGATCGACGAGCATGGCCGGCTTGCCGGGGCCGGATGCCTCACGGACGCCCCTTTCGGCGACGAAGCCGTCTGCGATCAGGTCGGCGACCAGGTCCGAGATCGTCACCCGGGTGAGGCCGGTCTCGCGGGCGAGATCCGCTCGCGACATCGCACCCTGGTGGAAGAGCGTCTGGAGTACGAGCGAGCGGTTGTGACCGCGAGCGTGCTCAGGAAGCACCTTTCCGCCCTGGCGGAGAGCCCGTCCCGGGCCGAACGCGCGGGAGTTCCCGGTTCCGGGATGAGGGTGCGGCGACTCGATGGTGGAAGAGCCGCGCTGCACTTCCGATGCAGACATGTTTGTTAGTACACCGTACAAACAAACATGTCGCAACCGCAGAGGCGGATTTGGATGGGACATTTACAAACTTGTTACATTCGCTCCGACCCGCCCACCACTCCCCCGATCGCGCTCCTCGCCATAGGCTGTGGCACGGGAGGCCCACCCATGAACCGCCGCATCACCGCACTCGCCATCGTCGTCGTCGCCACCGTGTTCGGACTGACCGCCTGCACCGCCTTTCCGACGCCGTCACCGACCGCAAGTCGCACGGCTGAGGCCTCGAAGACTCCGGATGCCGAGGGGCAGAGCGTCGCCGAAGCATGCGCGCTCGTACAGGACACCATCGAGCAGGCGTCGAAGGACTTCCAGGACGCGGCCCAGGATGATCCGGCAGCAGTGGTGGAGGCGATGAAGACGGCGGCCGCCGAGCTCGGCGATGCCGCAGACCAGATCACCAACGAGGATGTGGCCGCTGTGCTCCCCGGCGTGCAGGAGATGTTCGACACCACAGCGGGGATCCTCCAGGACATCGTCGAGGGCGATGTGTCGGCGATCGGCAAGCTCGCAACCATCGGCGAGACGTTCCAGGAGACCGTGCAGCAGTTCGAGGATCTCTGCGCTCCAGAGTGACGGAGAGCGTCGTGATACGACCGTAGCCGCGGCGAAATGTGCTTTCCCGTACCATGAGAGTCAAGGTTTCGGGAGCCGGGGGTGATGGCATGACCGATTTGGCCGCCAGGCCGGACGCTGATGCGTCCTCGCCAGACGACGACACGGTCGTCCTGAGCTCAGCTGCAGAGACGGCGGAAGAACCCGCCTACGAATGGGCCGAGGCGCAGCCCGCCGGCAAGAAGCGGCGTCTCTGGCTCTGGATCGGCATCCCGGTCGCTGTCGTCGCCGCGGGCATGGGATCGGCATCCCTCGTTCTCATCGCCCCGGGAACCGCCATCGCGGGCGTGGATGTGGGCGGCCTCACGCCGGGTGCGGCAGCTGAGGCGGTCGAAGAGGGGCTCGCGTCCACGACGCTCGTCCTCACGACCGCAGACGGCGAAGCGCAGCTGACCGGCTCCGAGCTCGGCGCGTCCCTGGACGCGAAGGCCCTCGTCGATTCCGCGTTCGCCGAGCGACCTGCCTGGAATGTCGGAGCCTGGTTCAGCGACCCGGTCGACGCGCCGGTCGCGCTGGACGCGGCCACCGCTGTGTCGGCTCTGCGTGCGGCGCTGCCGGCGATGTACATCGAACCCGTGAATGCCTCCATCGCCTTCGACCCCGCGAGCGCCACCTATGTCGTGACGCCCGCGGTGGACGGACAGGGTGTCGACATCGACGCCGTGCAGTCCAGCCTCACCGCCGCGTTCGCCGAGGGCGACACCACGAGCGAGGTCACCCCCGTGGCGGCCGCCGTCCCTGCTGAGGGAACCACCGCCATCGCTGACCAGAGCGCCTCGCTTCTCAACGGCATGCTCGACTCGGCCGGCTTCTACGTCGGGTCCGAGCGCACCGTACCGGTCGACCGGGCGACGCTCGCGTCCTGGCTGACTGTCGCTCCCACCGAGGAGGGCACGTTCGACATCAGTGCCGACGCCGGCGCGATCCAGGCCGCCGTGGATGGGCTTCCCGCCGCCGTCGATCGCGCTGCCGTCAACTCGACGACGATCGTCAACCAGTCGGGGAAGGTGCTGAGCACCCCCACCGAAGGCGTCGTCGGCCGCCAGCTCGAGACCACGGACGGCATCGCGAACGCCTACGCCGAGCAGCTCGCGAGCGGGAACGCCGTCTACACGCTGCCCGTGAAGGAAGTGGCGTTCACCACCACGAGTCTCGCGCGCCTGCTCGAAGTCGACCTCAGCGAGCAGCGCCTCTACGTCAAGGAGAACGGCGCGGTGGTCGACTCCTGGCCCATCTCCAGCGGCCTTCCCAACACACCCACCTACACGGGCCACTACACGATCGGCTACAAGACGGCCGTCCAGACGATGAACGGCTTCAACCGCGACGCCGCGGGCAACGTCACGGGCACGTACTCCACCCCGAACGTCCGGTGGCCGATGTACTTCAACGGGGGTCAGGCGTTCCACGGCGTCTACTGGCACAATGCCTTCGGCACCCAGCGGAGCCACGGCTGCGTCGGCATGCCGGAGTCGCGCGCGAAGCAGATCTACGATTGGGCGCCCCGCGGCGTCGACGTATGGATTCACTCCTGAGAGCTGCACCCGGACAGTCGTAGGACACGGTGAGAGCCGCACGGGCGCGGGCCGCCCGCGATGGGCGCACGGTCCCCGCTATCTGCGCGCCAGCGCTCTGAGCGCTCCACGCAACGGCCGGAGTCACTCCCGGACACGACCGGACACCGGCATCCGGCGCGGTTTGCACCGGCCCCGGCCCAGTGCCTATCGTGGCGATGCGACCGGTCGACGGTGCGCTCGATGGCCGGCGGGCGCCGGCATCCCACTCCCCCAGAAGGACTGCCGTGCCCCGTTTGGACCTGCCCCTCGCCGAACTCCAGTCGTACTCCCCCGCCCTGCCCGAGCCGGAGGACTTCGACGCCTTCTGGGCAGACACGCTCGCGCAGTCGCGGGCGGCCGGCGGCGACGTCCTCGTGGCTCCGATCGACACGCCCCTCGAGACGATCGAGGCCTTCGACGTGACGTTCCCCGGGTTCGCCGGCGATCCCGTGAAGGCGTGGCTGCTGCTGCCCGCCGGGGCCGAGGGCCCGCTCCCGGCGGTCGTGGAGTACAACGGCTACGGCGGCGGCCGGGGCCTCCCCTTCGAGCGGCTCGGCTGGGCCTCGGCAGGCTTCGCGTATCTCTTCATGGACACCCGAGGACAGGGCTCCATGTGGGGATCGGGCGGGGGCACCCCCGATCCACACGGCACCGGTCCGTCCTCCAGCGGGTTCATGACGCGCGGCATCGAGGATCCCGCGGACTACTACTACCGTCGGGTCTTCACGGATGCCGTGCGCGCGGTCGACGCCGTGCGCACGCTCGCACAGGTCGACGCCTCACGGGTGTCGGTCGTCGGAGCCAGCCAGGGCGGGGGCATCGCGCTGGCGGCCGGCGCGCTGTGCGATGACCTCGTCGCCGTACTCCCCGACGTGCCGTTCCTCTGCGACTTCCCGCGCGCGGTCGGGTTCACCGATCGCGATCCGTACCAGGAGATCGTGCGGTATCTGTCGGTGCACCGCGGGGCGGACGAACGGGTCCACCGCACCCTCTCGTACTTCGACGGCGCCACCATGGCCACTCGCGCGACGGCGCCGGCGCTGTTCTCCGTCGCCCTCATGGACCCGATCTGCCCTCCGTCCACCGTCTTCGCGGCGTTCAACCGCTACGCGGGCGCCGACAAGCACATCGAGGTGTACACCCACAACGAGCACGAGGGCGGTCAGGCGTACCAGTGGGCCGAGCAGGTCGGGTTCGTGAAGGCCCGTGTCTGACGCGCGCACCGGCTGGGTGTCGGGGGTCGACCACGAGGCCGCCCTCACGAAGAGCATCACCGCGCGGCATCCGCTGCGGTCCCTCTTCCGACTGCTGAGACCGCACCGGCGAGGCATGATCATCGCGGTCATCGCCTTCGTCGTGAAGGACAGCCCGGTCTGGGTGCTTCCCCCGGTGACGGCGGCCATCATCGACATCGTCGTGGGGGGCGGACCGCTGGAGCGCATCTGGCTCTGGGGCGCCATCGCGGCGCTGCTGCTCGCACTGAACTACCCGTTCAGCATGATCGTGATCCGGCTCACGAGCGACGCCACCCGATCGCTCGCCTATTCGGTCCGGTCGGGCCTCGCGGCGCGGATGCAGCGCCTGTCGCTCGGCTTCCACAACCGGCAGAGCGCGTCGATCGTGCAGACGAAGATCGTCCGGGATGTCGAGAACCTCGAGCTCATGCTCGCCCAGCTCTTCCCGACCGTCGTGTCGGCCGCGGCGACCCTGGTGGGCGCGCTCGTCGTCACCGCCCTCCGCGTGCCGCAGTTCGTCGTCGTCTTCGCGCTGGCGATCCCGCTCGCCGCCTCGCTCATCGTCTACATCCGGCGGCGGGCCGCGACGCGCAACGAGGTGTTCCGGCGCGAAGTCGAGCAGCTCTCGGCGCAGGTCAACGAGATGGCGACGCTCCTTCCGCTGACCCGGGGCCACGCCCTCGAGGACGTCGCGACCGCGCGGGTGGCGGAGCGCGCCGACTCGGTGCGCCGCGCCGGGGGCGACCTCGACGTCCTCAACGGACGCTTCGGCGCCATCTCGTGGATCGCCTACCAGCTGCTAGGGCTCGGATGCCTCGTCGGAGCGGCGGCCGCGTCGATCACCGGGGTCATCCCGATCAGCGCCGGCGAGGTCGTCCTGGTCTCCACGTACTTCACCATCCTGACGAACGCCATCGTCATGCTGCTGGGCGCCGCCCCCGTGCTCGCCCGCGGCATGGACGCCATGCGCTCGATCGCCGACGTCGCCGAAGAGCTCGATGTCGAGGACAACACCGGCAAGGCCAGGCTCGAGAGGATCAGAGGCGACATCTCCCTCCGAGACCTCACGGTGACCTATCCCGACCCGGACAGCGACGGCCGCCCCGCGCTCGACGCGATCTCGCTCGAGATCCGCTCCGGCGAGACGGTCGCCTTCGTCGGCGCGTCGGGGTCGGGCAAGTCGACGATCCTCAACGTGATCCTCGGTTTCATCCGCCCGTCCTCCGGAGCGGTGCTGGTGGACGGGCACGACCTCGCCACGCTGCACCTGCGGGCCCTCCGCCGGCACGTGTCGATCGTCCCCCAGGAGACCGTGCTGCTCGCCGGCACCGTTCGGCAGAACGTCACTTACGGCGCCGGCCACATCCCGGACGACGTGATCATGGAGGCGCTCGCATCGGCGAACGCCCTCGACATCGTGGAGGGGTCGTCGCAGGGCCTCGACACGATGGTCGGCGAGCGCGGCTCGCGTCTCTCAGGGGGTCAGCGACAGCGGCTCGCGATCGCTCGGGCCCTCGTCCGCGACCCTCGCATCCTCGTGCTCGACGAGGCGACCAGCGCTCTGGACCCCCGTTCCGAAGCCACCGTGACCGAAGCCCTCGACCGCGCCAGGCGGGGTCGCACGACGCTGATCGTCGCGCACCGGCTGTCGACCGTCCGGGGCGCCGACCGGATCGTCGTCATCGATCACGGCCGTGTCATCGAGCAGGGCACCCACGCCGAGCTCATCGCCGCCGGCGGCGCCTACTCGCGACTCGTGCTGCTCCAGGCCGGGTGAGGAGCGCCGCCGGACACCTGGTCCGGCGGCACCGGCCTCAATCCAGCGCGGTCACGTGGAGGACGAACGCCTGCACAGGCCACAGGGTCGGCATCTGCAGCCCGACCTCCGCGAGCAGGCGTCCGGGCAGCTCGATCGCGCCGTCGGTGTACCACTCCGGTGCGATCCACCCGTACTCTGCATCGCCGATCTCACGGCGCACCCGCACCCGGTAGCGGCGGGCGGGGTCGAGCCACGGCATCCGGAGCCGCTCCGCACGCGCATCCTCGAGACTCGCCACCGTGGCCACCACGAACACCGAGGCGTCGGGGGTCACGAATCCGGTCACCCGCCACGCGGGGTCGCGGAGGTCGGGGTGCACGACGGCGCCGGTGTGGACGACGGACCGCAGCTCCCGGTAGAGCTCACCGAACCGCTGGATCGTCGCGGTCTCCTCCGCGTCGCACAACAGGATGTCCCATTCAAAGCCCGCCGAGCCCAACAGGCTGGTCGCCATCCGGTACGAGAGGGCGGTGGTGCGTCCCGAGCTGTGCGACGTGGTGGGGCCGACGTGCGCGCCGACGAGTTCGGGGGGCAGCAGCAGCCCCGTCCAGCGCTGGATGTCCTGCCGCTCGACCGGGTCGTTCGAATCGCTCGCCCAGACCCGATCGCAGACCTCGAGGATGCCGAGGTCCGTCCGCGCGCCGCCGCTCGAGCAGGACTCGATCTCGAGGGCCGGATGCCGGTGCTTCAGCTCGGCGATGAGCCGGTACACCGCGATCATCTGCAGGTGCCCGCCCGGGCGTCCGTCGTGCGTCGACTCGACCAGGTCGCGGTTGTGGTCCCACTTGATGAAGTCCACGCCCACCTCGCGGACGACGGCGTCGAGCTGCCCGAGGACGTGAGCATAGGCATCCGGGTTCGCAAGATCGAGGACGTACTGCGTGCGCCACGACAGCTCGGCGTCGTGGTCGAGATGACCGGGGTCGTGCAGCAGCCACTCGGGGTGGGAGCGCGCGACATCGGAGTCGAGCGAGATCATCTCGGGCTCGAACCACAGGCCGAACTGCATGCCCAGGTCGTGCACGCGCGCGGCGAGGGGCACGAGCCCGCCGGGCCACACCTCGCTGTCGACGACCCAGTCGCCCAGGCTCGTCGTGTCGTCGCGGCGCCCCTGGAACCAGCCGTCATCGAGCACGAAGCGCTCGATGCCGACGTCGGCCGCACGCTCGGCGAGCTGCAGGAGCCGGGCCTCGTCGTGGTCGAAGTAGACCGCCTCCCACGTGTTCAGCACCAGAGGCCGTGGGGATGACGGATGCTGCGCCCGCCCTCGCATCCAGGTGTGGGTGCGCGCGGCGAGACCGTCCAGGCCCGCCCCGCTGAACACGAACGCGACCCGCGGCGCCGCATACTCCTGGCCGGGGGCGAGCACCATCTCACCAGGGCGGAGGAGCTCGCCCGCCCCGATGAGGGTCACCGCGTCGGTCACCCGGTCGACGCGGTACGTGACGTCGGACGACCAGGCCGCGTGCGCCGCCCACAGCCGGCCGCTCCCCCACAGCGGCGGTCGCTCGGAGGCGATGATGACGGTCGGAGCATCGTGCCCGGGGCGGCCTCGTCGCGACTGGCGGACCGTCGAGCCTGCCGGCATCCCGGTCGTGACGGGTCGCTTCTCGCGGGTCCACCGTCCGTCGAACGTGGTCAGCGTGTCCGTCGTGGTCGGCGCGGGCAGCGCGGACTCGAGCCACTCGACCTCGACGGGCGCGGCATCCGGCTCACCGTCGTGGCGCAGTCGCTGCTCGACCCACGCGACGCCGCCCGCCTCGATCGCCACGCGGATCGTGAGGATGAGACCGGATGCCGCATCCCGCGCGTGCACCTCGATGGAGTCGACGGTGGCGGTGCGGTCGGTCTCGACCCACCGCGCGTGGTGGAGCACACCGGCACGTCGCAGCTGCATGCCTGGGCGGCCGCTCCAGCCGTCGCCTTCCGCCGGCGAGAGCGACACCTGCCAGGCCGCGTCGAGCGTTCCCGCCGGCGATTGGCGACTCAGTCCCTTGGCCAGCTCCACGGCATCGGCTTCGGACACTTCGCCGAGTGCCGCACCCCAGTGCAGGACACGTGGCAGCCCGCGCGCGCGGTGCTCGAGGAGGACGGACACATCCCCGGACCGAAGATGGACGTGCTCCGTGGTCATTCGCTCTCCTCTCGCGGCACGCGCTCGCCCGTGCCGCGCTCGACGATCCAGGTCGGCAGCTCGATCTGCCGGGTGAAGCCGGAGGGGTCGGCGATCCGCTCGATGGCGAGCATCGCCGCTCGACGTCCGAGCTCGACCGGGTCGTACGAGACGACGGATACACCGAGCACATCCGCGGTGTCGAAGTCGTCGAACCCGATGAGCGCCGTGCGATCGTCGTCATGACGGTCGCGGAGCACGCGAAGCGCGCCGACGGTGACGCGGTTGTTGCCGGTGATGATCGCCGTCGGGGCGTCGGACTGAGACAGGAGATCTTCGACGATGCCGTCCGGGCGGACGCTCAGATCGTCCAGGAGCCGCTCCCACCGAGCGCTGTCGTGAATGCCGTACGCGGCGAGCGCGTCGCGGTAGCCGCGCAGTCGCTCGGACTGCGTGTACACCGATGCCGGATTGCACACGTAGCCGATCCGGCGGTGCCCCCGCGCGAGCAGCCGGGTGGTGGCGTCGTACACCCCGCGGTGGTTCTCCAGCACGATCGAATCGGCGACGAGGTTGCGAGCCGGTCGGTCGATGGCGATGACGGGGGTGCCGAGGTGGCGCTCGCCCTCGAGATAGGACTGGTCCTCGGCAACCGGAATGAGCAGCAGCGCTCCGACGCGCTGCGCGAGCAGGGCATCCGCCACCCGCTCCTCGCCCTCGGCGGTGTCGTCCGTCGTCGCGACCAGGAGGGCGAAGCCGTTGGCCGCCAGCTCCTTCTCCATCCCCGCGGCCACCTTGTAGTAGAAGGGGTTGCCGAGCTCGCCCATGATGAAGCCGAAGGTCTTCGTCGAGCCGCCCCGGCGGAGGCTGCGCGCAAGCGTGTTCGGCCGGAACCGAAGCCTCTTGGCGGCCGCCAGCACGCGCTCGACAGTCTCGGGTGCGACCAGCTCTCGGTTGGCGAAGACACGCGACACCGTCTTCGAACTCACTCCCGCCAGCCGCGCGACATCGTCGAGCGTCGCACGATTCTGCACCGTCATCGGTCTGCTTCCTCCCTTGGAATGCCGCCAGCCTAGCACCGGAACGCAGAATGTCGACGATGGACATTTTCGAGACATATGGCGTCTTGGCATCCCCATTGCGGCAGAAATAGACCCGGTCAAGCTCATTTATTTTGGCCGATATTGCGATCGGACACCAGGAGACAGCGTTGACATTTTCCGCTTGCGAAGCCCTCAACCGCATGCCTACTCTTCAGTTGCGACAAACCCGCGCGACGATGCGGCGGACCCCCGCATCCGGAGTTCAAGGGTGAACCGACAAGGAGAGACACATGGCAAGGAAGGCATTCGCCGCCGTCGCGCTGACCGTGACCGCGGGCATCATGCTCAGCGGCTGCGCAGGCGCGTCGGGCGACAGCGCTGACAACACGATCGACGGCGAGGTGAAGGGAGACGTCAAGGTCGTCACCTGGCGCACGGATCTGATCAGCGACGGCACGTTCGACAAGTACGCAGCCGAGTTCAACAAGAAGTACCCCGACGTGAAGGTGACCTTCGAGGGGATCACCGACTATTCCGGCGAGATGCTCACCCGGATGAGCACCAACAACTTCGGCGACGTCATCGGCATCCCGGCGATTCAGCCCGACCAGTACGAGCAGTTCCTCGAGCCTCTCGGCGACACCTCGGACTTCACCGACACCTACCGGTTCCTGCCTGCCGCCAGCTACGACGGCACTCAGTACGGCATCGCCTTCGGCGGAAACGCGAACGGCGTCGTCTACAACAAGAAGGTCTGGGCGGAGGCCGGCATCACGTCGCTGCCGACGAGCGAGGACGAGTGGCTCGACGACCTGCAGAAGGTCAAGGACAACACCGACGCCATCCCGCTCTACACCAACTACAAGGACGGCTGGCCGCTCACGCAGAGCTTCGGCAACCTCGGCGTMATCACCGACGACGCGGACGCCCCCATCACCATGGCGCACGATGAGGCGCCGTGGACGGAGGGCACCGACGTCTACGCGATCGACTCGCTCCTGTACGACTCCGTCGCTGCAGGACTGACCGAGGACGACCCGCTGACGACGAACTGGGAGCAGTCCAAGGTCGATCTCGCCACCGGCAAGATCGGGACCATGACCCTCGGATCGTGGGCGATCTCGCAGATGCAGGCGGCCGCTGAGGACAACGGCGGATCGGCCGACGACATCGGCTACATGGCCTTCCCGGCCAACGTCGACGGCACGCAGTACGCCGTCATCGGCGGGGACTACAACCTCGCCGTCAGCAAGTTCTCCAAGGCCAAGGCAGCCGCCTGGGCATGGATCCAGTGGGTTGTGGCCGACTCGGGCTACACCGAGACGCAGGGCATGATCTCGCCCCTCAAGGACAAGGAGCTGCCGACCAACCTGTCCGACTTCTCCGACGCGGGAGTCGAGCTGATGGAGATCAACCCGGCGCCGGCCGGCGAGGAGAGCCTGCTCGCCGACACCGCCAACGAGTCGAAGGTCGACCTCTACGGCCCGCTGTATCGCCAGAAGCTCGTCGACATCGCCCGCGGCGCAGCCGACGGCGACAAGGACAGCTACTTCGCCGAGCTCAACGACCAGTGGGGCGCGGCCGTCACGAAGCTCGCGGGCTGACGGAGAGGACGGCAGGCATATGTCCATCACATCCCCAGGTGGGGCTCCAGCCGGAGCACCTGCCGTCCTGTCCCCGGCGGTTCAGTCTCGCCGGCTCCGTGGAGCGATCCAAGGAGCCGGCGGGCCCCGGCCGCTCGTCACACGTCGCCGCGGCAGAGTGCTCGGCGGCCTCACCCCGTGGCTCTTCCTCGGCGCGGCCGTGGGCCTGCTGCTGGTCTTCACCTACTGGCCCGCGATCAACCTCGTCTACTTCAGCCTCACGGACTGGGACGGGATCGACCGCACGAAGAACCTCGTAGGGCTCGAGAACTACGTCGAGGTCTTCACCGACCCGAAGATCTTCAGCGTCTTCTTCGTGAGCCTCTACTACTTCCTCGCGTCGTTCGTGCAGATGGCGATCGCGCTCTACTTCGCCGTGATCCTGAGCTTCGCGACACGCTTCTCGAACCTCTTCCGGGGCATCCTGTTCTTCCCCTACCTCATCAACGGCGTGGCGATCGGCTTCGTCTTCCTCTACCTCTTCCAGCCGGGCGGCACCCTCGACACGGTGCTGTCGTGGTTCGGCGTGAGCGACCCGCCGCAGTGGCTCGGCGACCCGGCGATCGTCAACTGGTCGCTCTCCGCGACCTCGGTCTGGCGCTACACCGGCATGAACTTCGTGCTGTTCCTCGGCGCGATCCAGTCGCTTCCTCACGAGCTGTACGAGGCCGCCGACCTCGATGGGGCCAGCAAGTGGCAGCAGTTCTGGGCGATCATCTTCCCCGGCATCCGGCGCGTGATCGGCCTGTCCTTCATCCTCGCCATCGCAGGGAGCCTGTCGGTGTTCGAGATCCCCTTCATCATGACCGGCGGCGCGAACGGCTCGGCGACGTTCGTCATCCAGACGCTGCAGACCGCGTTCAGCTACCGACAGGTCGGACTCGCCTCCGCGATGGCCGTCGTGCTGCTGCTCATCGTGCTGGTCATCACCTGGATCCAGCGAAAACTGTTCCCCGACGAGAAGGTTGACCTCACATGACCGCCACGATGGCACCGCCGCGCAATGCCGCGCGCAACGGCCTGACGATGGGGATGCGGGCGCGCTCGATGAGCGCGCAGACCGCGAAGTACACGAGCCTCATCGTCGCCTCGATCCTGACGCTCCTCCCACTGACCGTGCTGCTGTTCGCGAGCTTCAAGACGAGCCAGGAGTACGGCACGACCGGGCCGTTCGCACCTCCGTCGAGCTGGCTGAACTTCGACAACTTCGTCACGGCGTTCACGAGCGGCAAGATGCTCGAGGGATTCGTCAACACGACCATCGTGCTGGTGGTCTCTCTGGCCGGCACCGTGCTGATCGGGACGATGGCCGCCTATGCCCTCGACCGGTTCAACTTCCGCGGCAAGAAGCTCGTGATGGCGCTGTTCCTCGTCGCCACGCTGATTCCGAGCGTCACGAGCCAGGTGGCCACCTTCCAGCTGATCAACGGCCTGGGGCTGTATGACACGAAGGCCGCCCTCATCCTGCTGTTCATGGGCACCGACGTCATCGCCCTGTACCTCTTCATCCAGTTCATGCAGTCGATCCCGGTCTCGCTCGACGAGGCCGCGATGATCGACGGGGCGAACCGCTGGACGATCTACTGGCGCATCGTCCTTCCGCTCCTGAAGCCCGCCATCGCCACCGTCATGATCATCAAGGGCATCGCGGTCTACAACGAGTTCTACGCCCCCTTCCTCTATCTGCCCAGTGAGGGCATGATCTCCACCTCGCTGTTCCGGTTCAAAGGACCGTTCGGCGCCCAATGGGAGGTCATCGCCGCCGGCACGATCATCGTCATCGTCCCGACCCTCATCGCCTTCCTTCTCCTGCAGCGGTGGATCTACCGCGGCCTGACCTCCGGAGCCGTCAAGTGACTTCGACCATCCCCGCCCGCAGCGCGCTCCTGAGCAGACCGATCGATACCGGCTGGCAGCTCACCGCCGCTTCCGGCCCTGCCCCGCAGGCGATCGCCGACGCGGTGGTTCCTGCCACCGTGCCGGGCTGCGTCCACACCGATCTGCTCGACGCCGGGCTCATCCCCGACCCGTACCTCGACGACAACGAGTCGCTCCTCGCCTGGATCGGCCTGGTGGACTGGACGTACCGCACGTCGTTCGAGTGGTCGCCGGAGGGCGCGGACCGCGTCGACCTCGCCTTCGCGAGCCTCGACACGGTGGCGCGCGTGACACTCAACGGCGCCGTCCTGGGCGAGACCGCCAACCAGCACCGTTCGTACCGGTTCGATGTGACCGACGTGCTCATCGACGGCGCCAACGAGCTCGAAGTCGCCTTCCACTCCCCCGTCAAATACGCCAACGCGCAGAGCGTGGCATTGGGCGCGCGCCAACGCCCCTACCCGCTCCCGTACGACGCGATCCGCAAGTCGGCCTGCAACTTCGGGTGGGACTGGGGCATCGCGACGTATACGAGTGGCATCGTCGGACCTGTCCGGCTCGAAAGCTGGTCGCTGGCACGGCTCGCCCAGGTGCGCGTCACCGCGCGGGTCACCGGCGAGGGCTCTGGCGCGATCGACGTGGTCGCCGACCTCGAGCGCACGGGCGATGCCGCGCTCGCGCTCCGCGTGACGGCCGGCGGCGCGACGGCGATCGTCGAGACAGGCGGAGCAGCGGCATCCGTCACCCTCGACCTGGACGATGTCGAGCTGTGGTGGCCCGTCGGCTATGGCGCGCAGCCCCTCACGGACGTGCGGGTCGAGCTCGTCGAGGGCGAGCGGGTGCTCGACTCCGCGTCGCGCCGTGTCGGGTTCCGGACGGTCCGCTGGGACACGCAGCCGGATGCCGCTGGCACGCCGTTCACGCTGGTCGTCAACGACCAGCCGGTCTTCGTGAAGGGCGCCAACTGGATCCCCGACGACGCGCTGCCGGTGCGCGTCACGCGCGACCGGCTGCGCCGCCGATTCGAGCAGGCGCTCGATGCCAACCTCAATCTCATCCGCGTGTGGGGCGGAGGCCTGTACGAGTCCGACGACTTCTACGAGCTGTGCGACGAACTCGGCCTGCTCGCGTGGCAGGACTTCCTCTTCGCCTGCGCGGCGTACGCCGAGGAGGAGCCGCTGCGCTCCGAGATCGAGGCCGAGGCTCGCGAGAACGTCGTGCGGCTCTCGCACCACGCGTCGCTCGTGCTGCTCACGGGCAACAACGAGAACCTTTGGGGCTACGAGGACTGGGGGTGGAAGGAGCGGCTCGACGGCAAGACGTGGGGGGCGTACTACTACTACGACCTCTTCCCGCGGATCATCGGCGAGCTCGCACCGCACGTGCCGTACGCCCCGGGGAGTCCCTACAGTCCCGGCGCCGGCTGGGATGGCGAGCGCCAGACGGGCCCGCACCCCAACGACGAGCAGCACGGCTCGATGCACCTGTGGGAGCAGTGGAACCGCCGCGACTGGGCGACGTATCGCGAGCACCGGCCCCGCTTCGTCGCCGAGTTCGGATGGCAGGGCCCGCCCGCGTGGAGCACGCTCGTGCGCTCGGTCAGCGATGACCCGCTCACACCCGAGTCGCCCGGCATGATCGTCCACCAGAAGGCGATGGAGGGCAACGTCAAGCTCACCGGCGGCCTGGTCCCCCATTTCCGCGTGCCGGAAGACATGGAGACGTGGCACTGGGCGATGCAACTGAACCAGGCGATCGCCGTGCGCACTGCCCTCGAGCACTTCCGCTCGTGGGCGCCGCACACCCAGGGCGCCATCGTGTGGCAGCTCAACGACTGCTGGCCCGTCACCTCGTGGGCTGCGATCGACGGCGACGAGCGTCCGAAGCCGCTTTTCTACGGGTTGCGCCGCGCCTTCGCGCCGAGGCTCGTCACGATCCAGCCGCGTGACGGAGGCCTGGCCGCGGTCGTGTCCAATGACACGGCCGAGGCGTGGTCGGCAGCACTGCGCGTGCGCCGGCTCGCCTTCGACGGGACAGTGCTGGCCGAAACGGATGCCGCGCTCGACGTGGCCGCGCGTAGCACCGCGTCGATCGCTCTCCAGGATGAGCTGGCGTCGCCCGGCAACGCGTCCAGCGAACTGCTGGTGGCCGAGGCGAACGGCGTGCGCGGCGAGTGGTTCTTCGCCGAGCCACGCGACTCCGCACTCGCCGCAGCCGAGGTCGATGTCCAGAGCGCCGCCGTCAGCGACGGAACGCTGGTCACCGTCACCGCACGCACGCTGGTGCGCGACCTCACGATCCTCGCCGACAAGCTCGACCTCTCCGCGGTGGCGGCGGACGGGCTCGTGACACTGCTGCCGGGCGAGAGCTCCAGCATCCTGATCCGGCATGCCGGAAAGCTCGACCTCCAACGGCTGACGGCACCCGAGGTTCTGCGCAGCGCCAATCAGCTGGTGGTCCGGTGAGCGCACTCGCCGACCCCGTCTGCGGCATGACGTGGGGATGGGTCGGCACACGAGGAACCTGGGCGACGCCCGAGGCGACAGCATCCATGGCGGCGATGGCCGACCATGCGGTCACCTGGACCGCTCTGGCCTATTCGGCTCTGCAGGCGACGCCGTTCAGCACCGAGATCCCGTTCGATGAGGCGCCGACGGTGACCGACGACGAGATCGCGTGGGCCATCCGCGAGGCGAAGGGACTCGGGCTGAAGGTGTGCCTGAAGCCCGTCGTCAACTGCGCGGACGGCACCTGGCGGGCGCACATCGGCTTCTTCGACCGGGATGTGCCGGGCGAGCCGACGTGGGCCGAGTGGTTCGCCTCGTACCGGCTGTTCCTGTTGCACGCCGCCTCGATCGCGGAGGCGGAGGGCTGCGAGATGCTGTGCATCGGGTGCGAGATGGTGCGCGCCGACGCCCGCGAGGAGGAGTGGCGCCGCCTCATCGCGGAGATCCGTGGGGTCTACTCCGGGCTGGTGACCTACAACTGCGACAAGTACCAGGAGGACCGCCTCACCTGGTGGGATGCTGTCGACGTCATCTCGTCGAGCGGCTACTACCCGGCAGGCACTTGGGAAGAGCACCTCGACCGCATCGAGGCGGTGGTCCAGGCATCCGGCAAGCCGTTCTTCTTCATGGAGGCGGGCTGCCCGAGCCGCACCGGATCGGCGGCACGACCCAACGACTGGACGCTCCAGGGCGAACCATCCGGTGACGAGCAGCTGCGGTACTACCGCGAGATGTTCGACGCCTGCGCGCGCCGGCCATGGATGCAGGGCTTCATGCTGTGGGACTGGCCGGCGAGCCTCTACGGGCCCGAGGATGCGGCCGTGAACGACGAATATTGCCCTTACGGCAAGCCCGCGGGAACCTATCTCCGCGAGGCCTATCAGGCCATGAGCATGGGGGAACTGCGATGACATCAGCGCGTGTGCTCGCGATCGACGCGGGCCAGACGGGCATGAAGGTCCGTCTCGCAGGACCGGGCGAGCGGCAGGATGTCGTCTTCCGGGGCATCGACACGCACGAGCCGCTGCTCCCCCAGCTCGCCCACGTCGTACGGGCCGCGATCGATCGCACCGGCGCCTCGCCGGAGATCGTGACGGCCGGGATCTCGGGGCTCACGGATCGCGATGCCGACGCCGGGCGGCTGCTGTCGCTCGTGCGCGACACCGGCGTGCGGGGCGCCTCGCTCGCCCACGACTCGACGACGTCGTTCCTCGGCGCGCTCGGGGACGCACGAGGCGCGGTCGTCGCGGCGGGCACCGGAGTCGTGACCCTCGCCGTCGGGCAGGACGCCGTCTCGCGCATCGACGGCTGGGGCTACATCATGGGCGACGCGGGCAGCGGGTACTGGATCGGGCGCGAAGCCCTCGACGCCGTCATGCGCGCCTACGACGGGCGCGGGCCTGCCACCGCACTCGCCGATCCCGTCCGCGAGCGCTGGCCCGACCTCTCCGAGGCCTACATCGACCTGCAGGCCGCCGAGGACCGCGTCCAGATCGTCGCGTCGTTCGCCGCGGTCGTGGCGCGGCTGGCGGTGGAGGGGGATGCTGTCGCCCAGGCGATCACCGACCGCGCAGCCGGCGAGCTGGCACTCAGCGTGACGACCGCGCTCCGCCGGGTGGGCCATGGCGAGGAGCGCGCCGCGGTGTGCGCGATCGGGGGCGTCTTCCGCTCGACGCGGCTGCAGGAGTCGTTCACCACGGCACTCACCGAGGGCGGCACGCGGGCCGATGTCGCGGTCGTCGAACCGCTCGGCGAAGGCATCGACGGGGCTCTCGCGCTCGCCGATCTTCCGGCCGAGCATCCGCTTTCCTCCGCCGTGCATCGGGCAGTCGCCTGAGGAGGGCCCGGCGGGTGGTGCCGTGAGGAGATCGGACGCCGCGCGGGCAGAAGAGCCGCGCGGGGAGAAGCGAAAGGGGCGACGGATGCCGCAGCATCCGTCGCCCCTTCGTCAGTGTTCGATCAGCTCCGCTGGCCGGCCGGTTTCGACTAGTCCGCCGCTTCGCGCCGGACGCTCAACGACCTCCTGGGCGCTCAGCTCCGCTGAGCGCCTCGTTTCGACAGGTCCGCCGCTTCGCGCCGGACGCTCAACGACCGGGCTTCCTGGCCGCTCAGCTCCGCTGAGCGCCCAGGGTCGCGATGATCCCGTTGAAGGTCGCCGAAGGACGCATCACGCCCTCGACAGCCAGCGGGTCGGGACGGTAGTAGCCGCCGATGTCGACCGGCGTTCCCTGCACGGCGAGGAGCTCCTCGACGATCTGCTGCTCGTTCGAGGCAAGCGCCTCGGCCACCGGCGCGAAGGCCGACGCGAGCTCGGGGTCGGACTGCTGCGCTGCCAGCTCCTGCACCCAGTAGAGGGCCAGGTAGAAGTGGCTGCCGCGGTTGTCGATCGTGCCGAGCGCACGGCCGGGCGACTTGTCGTTCTCGAGGAACGTGCCGGTGGCGGCATCCAGCGTGTCGGCCAGCACCTGCGCCTTGACGTTGCCGGTGAAGTCCGCGAAGTGCTCGAGCGAGGCGGCGAGCGCGAAGAACTCGCCGAGCGAGTCCCAGCGCAGGTAGTCCTGCTCGACGAGCTGCTGCACGTGCTTGGGCGCCGAACCGCCGGCACCCGTCTCGAAGAGACCGCCGCCCGCGAGGAGCGGCACGATGCTGAGCATTTTCGCGGACGTGCCGACCTCGAGGATCGGGAAGAGGTCGGTGTTGTAGTCGCGCAGCACATTGCCCGTCACCGAGATGGTGTCTTCGCCCTTGCGCAGGCGATCGAGCGAGTACTGCGTCGCCGCCGCCGGAGCGAGGATCTCGATCGTCAGGCCCTCGGTGTCGTGGTCCGCAAGGTAGGTCTTCACCTTCGTGATGAGCTCCGCGTCGTGCGCGCGGGTCTCGTCGAGCCAGAAGACAGCGGGAGTGGCGCTCGCCCGGGCACGCGAGACGGCGAGCTTCACCCAGTCGCGGATGGCGACATCCTTGGTCTGCGTCGCGCGCCAGATGTCGCCCGCCTGCACGTCGTGCTCGAGCAGCACGTCGCCGGAGGCGCTGCGCACCTGCACGACGCCTGCGGCCGCGATCTCGAACGTCTTGTCGTGGCTGCCGTACTCCTCAGCCGCCTGGGCCATGAGCCCCACGTTCGGAACCGTGCCGATGGTGGCCGGGTCGAGCGGACCGTGGGCGTTGACGTCCTCGATGACCGTCTGGAAGACGCTCGCATACGAGGAGTCGGGGATGACGGCGAGGGTGTCGTCCTCGCCGCCGTCGACGCCCCACAGCTTGCCGCCGTTGCGGATAAGCGCAGGCATCGAGGCATCCACGATGACGTCGGACGGGACGTGCAGGTTCGTGAGGCCCTTGTCGGAGTTCGTGTACGAGAGGCGAGGGCCCCGCTCGAGATCGGCGGTGATCGCGGCCCGGATCTCGTCGCCGCCCTCGACCGACGAGAGCCCCGCGAGGATGGCGCCGAGGCCGTCGTTGGGGGTCAGGCCTGCCTCGGCGATCTTGTCGCCGTACTTCTCGAAGATGTCTGAGAAGTAGGCCTTCACGACGTGGCCGAAGATGATCGGGTCGCTGACCTTCATCATGGTCGCCTTGAGGTGCACCGAATAGAGCACGTCTTCGGCCGCGGCATCCTTCAGGGTCTGCGCGAGGAAGGCGTCGAGCGCGGCGGCCGAGAGGAACGTCGCGTCGATGATCTCGCCCGGCAGGACCTTCAGCCCGGTCTTGAGCTCAGTGACCGTGCCCTCGGCGGTGATGTGCTGGATCGTGAGGACGTCGTCTCCCGAGGAGACGAACGACTTCTCATTCGTGCGGAAGTCGTCGTGCCCCATGGTGGCGACGCGGGTCTTCGACCCCTCCGGGAAGGGCTTGTTGCGGTGCGGGTGCTTGCGCGCGTAGTTCTTGACGGAGAGGGGTGCGCGCCGGTCGCTGTTGCCCTCGCGGAGGACCGGGTTCACCGCGGATCCCTTGATGCGGTCGTAGCGCGCGCGCACGTCCTTGTCTTCGAGCGACTCGGCATCGTCCGGGTAGTCGGGGATGTCGAAGCCCTGGCTCTTCAGCTCGGCGATCGCGCCCTTCAGCTGCGGGATCGAGGCCGAGATGTTGGGAAGCTTGATGATGTTCGCCTCGGGCAGCGTCGCGAGGCCGCCGAGCTCTGCGAGTGCATCGCCGACCTGCTGCTCGGGTGTGAGGTTCTGCGGGAACGCCGCGAGAATCCGGCCGGCCAGCGAGATGTCGCGGATCTCGACCTCCACTCCCGCCTGACCCGTGACGGCCTGCACGATGGGCAGGAATGACGCGGTCGCGAGCGCCGGAGCCTCGTCGGTGTACGTGTAGATGATGGAGTCGGTCACGTGTTCCGTCTTTCGTTCTGGGGGCGGAATCCAGCCTATCCCACCGGCAAAAGTATCTTGACATCAAGATACTTTGTGTCACACTGTTTTCTCCGTGTGCGGGATGCCGGTGATCCGGGCTAGCCTGTGCGTTATGGGTGACCTGCGACTTGTGGAACTGTCCGCGACGACGATCGTGGCGGTCAACAATCTGTCGCTGAAGCCCGGCCAGGAGCAGTTCCTGGCTCCTGTGTCGTATGCGGTGGCCGGCACTGTGGCGAACCCCGCGACCGCGTGGCAGCGCGTCGTGCTCGACAACGACGAGGTCGTCGGCTTCGTGAGCGCCAACTTCGACCTCGATGCCACACAGGACCACTTCCGCTCGGTGCTGTGGCGCATCAACGTCGACGCCGACGACCAGGGTCGCGGCGTCGGCCGCTTCGCCGTGCAGAAGCTCCTCGAAGAGGCGCGCAATCGCGGCATGGACCACGTCGACGTCATCTACGAGGCGGGCGAGGGCGGCCCCCAGGCGTTCTTCGACCGCGTGGGCTTCACGCCGGTCGGCGAGACCGAGTACGGCGAGGTCATCGCCGAGATCCGCCTCTAGCTTCGGCTTCCCGCCGTTGTGATCGGCCCGGTTCCCGGCGTATCTGGCGGTTTCGCTGTGAGCGGCTTGATGCTTTCGAGCGGGATCGGGCGACGGCAGCCCGTCGGAGAATTCGCGCTTCGTCGGATGCTTACCTCAAAATCCTCCGACATTCGGCGCTTGGGCCGACGTGAGTGCCGCGATCGCGGCGGCCCCTCCTCGCTGGCCGAACGCCCCGTGGTGCGCTGCCGCTGAGCGAACTTCCTTCCTCCCCAGCCGCGGAGAGAGTTCGCCATCCCCCAGTCAACGCTGCCGGGGCACCGTGATGAGGTGACCTTTGAGAAGGTCGCGAGATGGACTTGCATCAGTGGCTCCTGCTGCGCGGCGGAATCGCGCATCGTGAAGAAGCCGAGGCGGCCGGCTATCGGCGTGGCGTGCGGCAGCGGGAAATCGCCTCGGGTCGGATCCGACGCATTCGTCGCGCATGGCTTGCGGTCGATCAGGCGCCTGACGCCCTTATCGCGGCTGCAGAGATCGGCGGCCGCCTCACCTGCGTGTCGCTCGCCCGTCACAGGAACTGGTGGATGCCGGAGAACGTCGACGCGCGCCATCATGTGTCGCTCGACCCGAACGGGCGCTCACCAGGTCGCCCTGAGAATACGCATCTGCATTGGCGTCGTGCGATCGCTCCCGGGCCCGCGCTCGGGCTCATGGACTCGCCCGAGACCGCTCTCCACAACATCGCGGACTGCCTCCCACGAGAATCGGCGCTCGTCGTATGGGAGTCCGCGATTCGCATTGAGGGACTCTCCGTGGACGCACTGCGTCGCGTGCGATGGACTTCTATCGCAGCACGGGAATGCGCGCAGACGGTGAACGGGTTGAGCGACTCGGGACTGGAGACACTCGTCGTCGTGAGGCTCACTCCTTGGGGCCTCCGCATCCGCCAGCAGATCGTCATCGCAGGCCACCGCGTCGATGTGCTTCTCGGGGAGCGGCTCGTCGTGCAGATCGACGGGTTCGCGCATCACTCGGCTGCCGCCCAACGCGGACGCGACGTTGCGCACGACGCCGAACTGCGTCTTCGCGGCTTCACCGTCTTGCGTTTCACCTATGCGCAGGTGGTCCACGACTGGCCAGCGGTCGAGAGAACCATCGCGCGCGCCCTCGCGACGGGAGCCCACCGGGCCGTCTGATCGAGGTAGGATGCTATAGCTTTTCGTCGGAACAATCGAGCCGACGGCGGACGAGCGTCGGAAAATCGGGCGTTCGTCGGAACAGTCGCGCCGAATCCTCCGACAAAGGTCAGCATCTCCGACCGCGATGCCGGAAACGGCTGGCCGACGGCCCGGCTCCGCGGGGCGCCCCCTCCCCTCAGCGCCCTTCGGAAAGCAGACATGACGGATGCGGCCACCCGGCGGAAGCGCCGGAGCGGCATCCGTCGTCCTGTCCGATCTGAGTGATGCGGGACGTTCGCGCGTATGTGCCTGTCACCCCTCGGCCGCAGGACGAGCGTCGGAAGATTCAGCGTTCGTCGGAACAATCGCGCCGAATCCTCCGACAAAGGCCCCTATCTCCGACCGCGGTGTCGCGAAAGGGTGGTTGGCGGGCGGACGGAGGACGGATGCCGCGACCCGGCGCCGAGCGCGGGCACCGAAGGACGAAGGACGGATGCCGCGACCCGCCGCAGAGCGCGGGCGCGGCATCCGACATTCCTGTCTGAACCCTGGCTACACGAGCGACTCGCGCCAGGCGGCGTGGAGCTGCGCGAACTTGCCGGTGCCGCCGATGAGGTTGCTCGGGGTGTCGTCCTCGATGATGCGCCCGTGCTCCATGACCAGCACCCGGTCTGCGATCGCGACCGTCGAGAGGCGGTGCGCGATGATGATCGCGGTGCGGTCGGCGAGCAGCGACTGAAGGGCCTCCTGGATCAGACGCTCGGACGGGATGTCGAGCGACGCGGTCGCCTCGTCGAGGATGAGCACCGCCGGATCGGCGAGGAACGCGCGCGCGAACGAGATCAGCTGGCGCTGACCGGCAGACACGCGGCCGCCGCGCTTGTTGACGTCGGTGTCATAGCCGTCCGGCAGCGCCTCGATGAAGTCGTGCGCACCGACAGCGCGGGCAGCGCCGATGATCTCGTCGAGCGTCGCGTCGGGGTTTCCGAGTGCGATATTGTCGGCCACCGAGCCGCTGAAGAGATACGCCTCCTGCGTCACCATGACGATCGCGCGGCGGAGATCCTTCGGGTGCAGCGATCTCAGATCGATGCCGTCGAGCAGCACCCGCCCGTCGGTCGGATCGTAGAACCGCGACACGAGCTTGGCCAGGGTCGACTTGCCGGCACCCGTCGTTCCGACCAGCGCGATCGTCTGGCCGGCAGGGATGTCGAGGGTGAAGTTCGGCAGCACCGTCCGGTCGCCGCCGTACCCGAAGGTGACCGCGTCGAACCGCAGATGCCCGCGGGCGGTCCACAGGTCGACAGGGGCGATGGGATCGGGAACGGTGGGCTCCTCCTCGAGGACTCCGGACACCTTCTCGAGCGCCGCCGTGGCCGACTGGTACGAGTTGAGGAAGAACGCGACCTCCTGCATCGGCGAGAAGAAGTTGCGCACGTAGACGACGGCCGCGAGGAGCGTGCCGACGGCGAGAGCGCCGCCGGCGACGCGCACCGAGCCCCACAGGAGCACCCCGGCCATCGCGACCGACGCGATCGCCATGAGCCCCGGCTCGAAGGTTCCGAAGAGGCGGATCGAGCGCAGGTTGACATCGCGGTACTGGCCGGACAGCTCGCCGAACTGCTCATCGTTGCGGGGCTCTTTGCGGAAGGCCTTGACCGCTCGGATGCCGGTCATAGTCTCCACGAAGTGCACGATGACCTTCGCACTGACCACGCGGGACTGCCGGTAGGCCTGCTGCGACCTCGTGTAGAACCACCGCATGAGCAGAGCGAGCGGCACGCCCGAGACGAGGAGGATGACACCCGACTGCCAGTCGATCAGGAGCAGCGCGATGAGGGTGAAGCCGCCGTACAGAACGCCCGACACGAGCTCGTTGAGTCCGCCGTCCAGGAGCTCCTTGATCGAGTCGAGGTCGCTCGTCTGGCGCGAGATGATGCGCCCCGACGTGTACGACTCGTGGAACTCGAGGCTCAGCCGCTGCGTGTGCAGGAAGATCCGCTTGCGAAGGTCGAGCATGACAGCCTGCGTGAGACGGGCCGCGACGACGACGTACCAGCCGATGAGGGCCGCCCCGCCGAGTGCCGCCGTGAGGTAGACCGAGACCACCATGATGGTCGGCATCCAATCGCCCTCTTCGGCGACCGCCGGAAGCGCCGTGTTGATGCCGAACGCGATCAGCGCGGGGCCCGCGACCCGGAGGATCGTCGAGACGACGAGCACGGTGGCGGCCAGGACGAGCTGCCAGCGCAGCGTTCCGACGAGCGAACCCAGCAGTCGCAGCGAGCGGCGGCGGATCTGCCGGCTCTCTTCGCTGGTGTAGTCCGAGCGGTCTTCGCCGCTCGTCCCAGTGACGGTTGCCGTGGTCACGGGGTCACCTCCTTCTCGCGCAGGGCTTCAGACCCGGCGCCGGCCTCTTGGGCCTCTTTCGCTTCGAGACTCGATATGACGTGGCGATAGTGCTCGCTGGTGCGCAGCAGCTCGGAGTGCGCGCCGACCGCCGTGATGCGCCCGGCCTCGAGAAGCGCGACCCTGTCGGCGAGCGCCACCGTCGACGGGCGGTGCGCGACGATCAGCGCCGTCGTCTCGGCGAGTACTTCGCGCAGCGCTTCTTCGACGAGCGCCTCGGTGTCGACGTCGAGCGCCGACAGCGGGTCGTCGAGCACGAGCACCGCCGGCTTGGCCGCGACGGCCCGCGCGAGGGCGAGGCGCTGGCGCTGACCGCCCGAGAGCGAGAGCCCCTCCTCGCCGATGACGGTGTCGGCGCCGTCCGGGAGGTCGTGGACGAAGTGCGCCTGCGCCACGGCGAGCGCCTCGCGCAGCGCCTCATTTGCTTCGGGGCTCCCCGGCTCGAGGTCCTCCCGCCCGAGCAGCACGTTGTCGCGCACCGACGACGAGAAGAGCGTCGCATCCTCGAACGCCATCGACACGTGTCTGCGCAGCTCCGCCAGGGTGAGGTCGCGGATGTCGACGCCGTCGAGCGTGACGCGTCCTCCTGTGACGTCGTACAGCCGCGCCGGCAGGGTCGTCAGCGTCGTCTTGCCCGAGCCGGTGAGCCCCACCAGCGCCATCGTCTCGCCGGGACGCAGCACGAGGTCGATCCCGTCGAGCAGGTCGCGCTGGGATGCCGGGGCATCCTGATAGCGGAAGTGCACGCCTTCGAACACCAGCGCACCATGCGGCTCGGCGATCGTCAGCGGCTCGGCGGGGTCCGAGATCGTGTTCTGCTCGTCGAAGACCTCGAAGATCCGGTCGGTGGCCGTGCGCGCATCGAGGAGGAAGGAGAAGAGGAACCCGATCGACTCCATGGGCCAGCGCAGGACCGTGGCCATCGCGAAGAACGCGAACAGCTCGGCGACGGTGAGCTGACCCGCGAGGTTGAGCAGGATGCCGGCGGCCAGGCACAGCGCGAACGCGACATCGGGACCCAGCACGAGCCAGAACCAGATGACTCCGATCGCGCGGGCCTTGCCGAGCTCGGTCTCGCGCAGGGTCTCGGCCTGCGAGGCGAACTTGCGCAGCGCATACTTGCCGCGCCCGAACGCCTTGAGCACGCGGATGCCGTGAACGCTCTCTTCGACGGCCGTCGCCAGGTCGCCCGCCTGGTCCTGGCTCTTGCGCGCGAGCGCGCCGTACCGCTTCTCGAAGCGGTAGCCGGCGTACCAGAGCGGCAGCGAGCACGCGAGGAAGATCGTCCCGAGCACCCAGTGCCAGCGGAACAGGATGAGCGAACCGATGACGATGGTGATGAGGTTGACCAGCAGCAGCACGATGCCGAAGGCGAGCCAGCGGCGGATGAGACTGATGTCCTGCATCATCCGGCTGAGGAGCTGCCCCGACTGCCAGCGATCGTGGAACGACACGGGCAGGCGCTGCAGGCGCTCGTAGAAGCCCGTGCGCAGCTGGTACTCGACGCGCGTCGACGGGGTCAGCACGAACCAGCGGCGCGCCCACACCAGGCCGGCCTCGGCGAGGCCGAGGGCGAGCACGATGGCGGCCCCGAGGACGATCTGACCGATGTCGCCCGAGGCGATCGGACCTGCGACGACCACCTCGAGGACGAGCGGGATGCTGAGCGCGACGAGGCTCGCGGCGAGTGCGCTGAGCATGCCGAGGATGAGCCGGCCCATGACCGGCTTCGTGTACGGAAGAAGCCGCGACAGCGCGCGAGCGGTCGAGACCTGAGAAGAGGCAGCAGTGGAAGTCATGATCCTTGTGGAGGTGACGGATGCCGCGACACCGCGGCGGAACAGCGAGGAGCGCCAGGGCGCAAAGAGGAGGCCGGTTTACCCGGTCTGTCGAAGGGAACGCTGACGGATCCGGCGGTATGCCGGATCTGCGAGGCGGTTAACTGCGCGTGCGCTCGACGACGGGGCTGCCCTTGCCGGACGGGACCTCAGGAGAGAGGACAGCCGGCTGGTTGGCGATGACGGCCTGGTACATGGCTTCCTCCTCAGATCACGGGGCTCCGCGCAATCGGCGCGACAGCCCTCCAGACTAGACCTGAGAGTCTGCTGAGTGCAACCGCTTCGATCGCGACGCCGGCCGCATCCCCCGCCCGGGACTCGCGAACCCATGAGTTGTTCCCGAAACCATGCGGAACAGCTCATGGGTTCGGTGATATTTCATGGGTTCGCGAGTCGCAGGGGGAGGTGACGGGTCAGGAGTCTCGCGGGCGAGCAGCGCGTCACGCTTCGCGCGCGAGCAGCGAGCGCTTGACGTCCAGCCCCCAGGCGAAACCACCGAGCGACCCGTCGGTGCGCAGCACGCGGTGGCACGGCACGAACAGCGCCGGGGCGTTGCGTGCGCAGATGGATGCCGCTGCCCGCACCGCGCTCGGCTGCCCGAGTGCGGCGGCGAACCCGGCATAGCTCAGCGGTGCGCCGGGCGCGATGGCGCGAAGCGCGCTCCAGCCCGCGAGCTGCATGTCCGTGCCGCTCTGAGCGACCTCGATGCCGTCGATCGCGCTGAGGTCGCCGTCGTAGTACGCGCGGGCGGCGGAGGCGGCATCCGTCTCTCCGGCGAAGATCGTGGACGGGCGAAGACGCGCTCCGATGCGGGCGAGGGCAGCCTCGGGGTCGGCAGTCCAGCCGGAGGCCAGCACGCGGCCACGGTCGTCGGCGACGATCGTGAAGGCCCCGTCGGGGGTGTCGATGGTCTGGATGGTGGCGGTGCTCATGTCGTCTCCTGAAGCTGGGCGGGATCGAGTGCGCGGCGCGGCCGCTTCGTGGGGGCGGCCGCCCAGAGGTGCGCGGTCAGATAGCTGCGCCAGGGCGCGGTGCGGGCAGCCCAGGCGGTGAGTCCGGCGGGATCGGAGGGGATGCCGGCTGCCGCGGCGCCCGCGCGCGCGGCGACATCGCCTGGCAGCACGATGTCGGGGTCGCCGAGCACCCGCATGCGGACGTAGTCGGCCGTCCACGGGCCGATGCCGGGCATGGCGAGCAGCGCTGCCCGCTGGGTCGGACCGTCGTCGCCGGTCGTCAGCGTCAGGCTGCCGTCAGCGAGCGCCGCCGCCGCGCCGATCAGTGACCGGGTGCGGGCCGCCGGACCGCGGAGCACCTCATGTCCGCGCTCGGCGATCGCGGCCATCGTGGGGAAGAGCACGCTCGCACCCTCAAAACCCTCGATCCGCTCCCCCAGCGCCTCGGTCAGCGCGGTGAGCGCGGTGCGGGCGGCCGAGACCGTGATCTGCTGGCCGACCATCGCGCGGATGAGCATCTCGTGCGGGTCGATCGCGCCGGGGACGCGAATACCCGGGGTGCGGGCGACGAGCGGCGCGAGCTCGGGATGCCGCGCGAGCGCCTCGTCGACGGCGATGGGGTCGGCATCCAGGTCGAAGAGCCGCCGAGCGCGCGCCACGACGGCCGGCAGATCGCGGAGCGCGGTGAGCTTCGCGCGCAGGCGCAGCCGTCCGGTCTCGTCGAGCCGCAGCTCGAACCATGCCGGGCCTCCGTCGAGCCGCAGCGCGCGAGCGAAGGAGGTGGGTGTGGCCGTCTCCATTCCGGGAATGACGCGGGCGATCATCCACGCGAAGAGCCCATCAGCGTCGAGGGGGCCGCGGTGAGGCAGGACGAGGTCGATGGATCCCGGTGCCTCTCCTGCTCCGGATGCCGGGCGCCGGCGCCGCGCGCGAACCTCGAGCGGCGGCATCCCGAACACCTCGCGGATGGTCTCGTTGAACTGCCGGACGCTGGCGAACCCGGCGGAGAAGGCGACGTCGGCCGCCGGGAGATCGGTGCCGACGAGGAGCATGCGGGCGGTGTGGGCGCGATGCGCGCGGCTCAGCGCGAGGGGCCCGGCACCGAGTTCGGCCGTGAGGAGACGTGTGAGGTGCCGAGTCGAGTAACCCAGCCGATGGGCGAGCCCCGTCACACCCTCGCGCTCGACGACGCCGTCGGCGATGAGGCGCATCGCTCGAGCTGTCGTGTCGCCGCGGATGTTCCAGGCGGGCGACCCGGGCGCCGCCTCGGGGAGGCATCGCTTGCACGCGCGGTAGCCCGCTTCGTGCGCGGCGGCGCTCGTGGCGTAGAACGTCACGTTGGATTCCTTCGGCGTGCGAGCCGGGCAGCTGGGCCGGCAGTAGATGCCGGTCGAGCGCACTGCTGTCACGAACTGCCCGTCGAACCGCGGATCGCGTGACCGGATCACGCTGTACCGCTCGTCGAAGCCGGTGACGGGACTGCTCATGACGACTAGCCTGACACGCCGCGTCCCCCCGCTCTAGCGGAAATCGGACACGGCTGTGGGCATCCGTCATCCGCCGCCGTGTTCGTCCGCAGCGCACTCTGTCGCCGAGTGAGTGGCTTGTTCCCGTTGAGAACGTGCACGCTCGGCGACAGAGCGCTCTGTCGACAGACGAAGGCAGGGATGAAGGGGCTGCGGGACCACCGCGGACTCAGCGCTGGATGATGGCGAACCCTCCGACGGGGAGGACGACCGTGCGCTGGCCCTGGATGTCGAAACCTCTGACGAGCATTCCGTCGGCGCCGTACACCTCGACATGCGCGTCCGTGCCGTTCTCGCCCACCGAGGTCGGCTGGGGCGACGGCGCGGCCGAGTGCACGAGCTCCGTCCGGCCTCCCGACCCTGCGAGGACGAGGCGCGACACGTACGGTCGCACGAGCAGCGTGTCGAGCGTGAGCGTGCCGCTGTCCACCGTGACGTTCAGGTCGGCCCGATCGCCGGCGACAGCACGCGAGAGCTGCCGCGGCAGGAGCACGCCGGGGGCCGGCGAGATCCCCTGCTCGGGCGCGGACTCGGACAGCGATCCGATCGGACGATTCTTGGATGTCCATCTCGACGTGCTCGACGAGCCCGGCGCCGACCAGACGACGGGCTCGACCCAGCGCGAGCCGGCGTCCGTTCCGAGGTCGAACGTCGCGTTCTGCCCGGCCGCAAGTCGCAGCGCGCTGCCCGACCAGCTCGATTCGCCCGTCCACGACTCCGGGGTGAAGACGGTGCCGTTGTGCGCGGCCGTCTCGGCCTCCACGACGCGCAGGCCCGCCCGCTCCTCGATCGTCGCGACGGTGCGAGCGCGGTCTCCGAGCCCGGGATGCCCGTCGAGTGCGATCATCGTCAGCAGCCCGTGGATCGTGCTCTCCGCCCCGCTGTTGCGGTTGACCGTTCCGTCGGGCTGGAGTCCGTCGTAGGTGACGCCCGTCGCCGGGTCGTACATGACGGCGCCCGAACGGTTCGCGCCGAAGAACCACGCCGCCTGGATCGCGGCGAGATCGGCGAAGCCGTCGGACCCGCTGGCCTCGGCGACGGCCAGCAGCGACTGGACTCGCGAGTCTGCACCGTACGCGATCTGCACGCGGTCGGTCGGGCTCGGGAACCACCCGTTGTCGGGTCCGCCGGCCGTGATCAGCGTGGGGGTGAAGAGAGCGGAGTCACGCACGGCGGGGGCCGCGAGCGAGCTGTCGTGGAGGGCGACGGATGCCTCGGCCAGCGCCGCCGGCATCTGCGAGCCCCACGCGTGCCACATGCTGCGCGACTGCGCCCACGGCAGGATCGCTCCGTACGGCCAGGAGCGCTCGTCGCCCGCCGACATCGCCGCGATCCCCTCCGCAAGCTGACGAAGCGCGGTCGCAGCGACAGCGTCGCTCGGCTTCGACTCGACCCGGGCGGCGAGGCCGAGAGCAGCCTCAGCCGAGGCATCCGCTCCATCGACGATCAGCCATGCCGGCACTCTCATGCCGTCCGACACGGCCCACTCGCCGTAGCGCACGAGCACCTGGCGGTTCAACGCGTCGACCGACAGCGCGAGTCGCTGCTCGAGGAAGGCGGCGAACTCGGGCGATTCGTCGGCGAACGCGGCATAGCCCTCGCCGAGAGCCCAGATCGTGCGCGCGAGCCAGTAGCTCGGGCCGGAGTCCGAGGGATCGGGCAGCTCGACGGGCACCGCGGAAGGGGTCAGCGTGCCGTCGGCCTGCATCCAGAGCACGACGTTTCCGGCGTTCGGGCCTTCGGCGGTCTGGAGGTAGGTGATCGTGCGCAGCAGCTCGTAGGCGGTGTCGCGGCTCGTGTCAGAGCCGGTCAGCCGCCAGTGGCGGAGATACACCACCGCTGCCCGCGCGATGTCGTCGGCGTTGTAGGCGCCCTGATTCCAGTAGCCGGTCGCGGTGTTGAACCCTCCTCCGCCGACCCGCTCGAAGGCGCCCCCGGCGCGTGCGTCCGCGTACGTCCACGGGGCGACGAGGGTCGGCTCCTCCTCGAGCCGATACGTCGTGTGGCCCGCGACGTCCTGCGGAGGCGTCGCCTCATCCAGCAGGAAGTTCAGGTGCGCGAGGTTCGTGAGCGGCGCGGCGTCGGTGGCCGCGGTTCGTGCGGAAGGGGCGGTGGCGGATGCCGCGACCCCAGGGGCGATCAGTGCGATGGTCAGTCCGAGGGCGGCGCCGGCCGTCAGGGCCGAGAAGCGCGCACCTCGCCGTGCGAGCAGATTCATGAGTATCGGTTCCTTCTTTGAGGGCCGGGCGAGCGGCGGTGGTGATGAGTTCTCATCGAACGAGGTCAGTCGGCGGTGCGCTCGAGCAAGGCGACCCCGATCTTCGAATCGGCCATGCCGTAGAAGACGAAATGGCGTCCCTCGATCGCCTCGATGGCCGTCGGGAAGACGACGTTGGGCACGATGCCGCTCCGCTCCTCCTCGGTCTCGGGGGCGAGGAGCGGTCGCGGCGTCCGAGCGATCACGCGGCTCGGGTCGTCGGCATCCAGGATCAGAGCACCGGCGGCGTAGTTCACGCGCGACTGCTGGCCGAATGCACCTGAGATGACACCGGTGACCCCGTGGTGGACGACGAGCCAGCCCTCGGGCACCCGCAGCGGCGGCGGCCCTCCCCCGATCTTCAGCTCCTCGAAGTCGTACTTCGGACCGGCGACGAATCGGTGCTGCTCCCAGAGGGTCAGCGCCCGCAGGTCCTGCCGCACAGCATCCAGCGGCACGTAGCTGATCCAGATCGACTGCCGGGCGTCGCGGACTCCTGCGGGCAGGCGCACACCTTGCCCCGCCCTGGTCTCGTCGAGATCCCACATGGGTCGGTGGAGCACCGCGAGCGCCGGGATGCCGTCGGGGGCGGTGACCGGCTCGGGGAAGAACACCGTGTCCTTGTTGTGGAACAGGTTCAGATCCATGTCGAGGTGGTCGTCATAGCGGAAGAGCGCGGGTCCGAGCCTCGTCCACTCGCGCAGATCGACCGAGACCGCGATCGCGGTGCGCGGGCCGAGTGGACCGAAGGCGACGTAGGTCATGACGTGCAGCCCGAGCGCCCCGATCCAGGTGACCCGCGGGTCTTCCACCCCCGCGTTGCCGACGCCCCGCTCCCACCCGCGATCGGGTGCGAGGACGACGCCCTCGCGTTCGACCGCCACCGGGATGCCGTCCTCGATCACGACACGAGCGAGGCCGACCCGCGAGACATTGCCCTCGGCCACGATTCTCGGAAGCAGATACAGCTGCCCGTCAGGGCCGCGCCCCGAGCCCGGGTTGAGCACGCCCTCCGCCTCGAGCGAGTCCGCGGCATCCGGAGTCATGATCACGCCGACACGCGTCAGCGAATACGGGATCTCCGTGCTTTCTTCGGACATGGTCATCCCTTCACTCCTGAGCCGAGGTCGTTCGAGAGGAAATACCGCTGGGTGACGAGGAACAGCACGATCGCAGGGATCGAGAGCACCACGGCGCCCGCCATCATCGCCCCGAAGGGGTTCGCCGTGGAGGCCGCGATGTTCGAGATGAAGTTCGCCAGCGAKACCGCGAGCGGCTGCATCGATGCCTCCTTGGTGATCAAGAACGGCCAGAGGAATTCGTTCCACGGGCCGATGAAGGTGAGCAGCACCACCGTCAGCAACGCCGGCCGCACCAGGGGCAGCGCGATGTTCCACAGCACYCGCAGGTCGCCGGCGCCGTCGATCCGCGCCGCGTCGAACAGCTCGCGAGGCAGCTGCAGGAAGTATTGCCGGAAGATCACCACCGCCGTCGAGCTGATGAAGAACGGCAGGATCATCCCGAGGTAGCTGTCGGCGAGCCCGAAGTCGCGGGCGATCATGACGTACAGCGGGATCATCAGCAGCTGGAACGGGACCACCTGCACGAGCAGCGCCAGGGCGAAGATCGTGCCGCGCCCGCGCCAGTGCAGGATGGCGAGGGCATACCCGGCGAGGACTCCGAAGACGACGGTGCCGATGAGCACGCCGGCGGTGAAGATCCCCGAGTTCGCCAGCCCCTGCAGCAGGTTGATCCGCGCGTTGATGTCGGCGTAGTTCTTCGTGGTCAGATTGGCCGGGTCCGGGAAGGCGCCCGCGATGGTGGGGTTCAGGACCGCCTGGAACGAGCCGACCACCATGTAGTAGAAGGGGAAGAGGAAGACCAGGGCGCCGATGCTCAGCACGATGTACTGGGCGACCTTGCTTCCGGAGACGCGCTTCATGACTCCTCACCTCCGACGAGGCGGCGCTGGATGGCCGCGATGATCAGCACCAGGATGATCAGGATGACCCCGATCGCCGCGGCGATGTCGGGATTGCCCTGCTCGATGCCCTTCTGGTACATCAGGAGCACCGGCGACGCCGACGCTCCATTGGGCCCACCGCCGCCGGTCAGCAGATAGGGCTCGGTGAAGAGGTTGGCGCCGGTGATGGTCGCCAGCAGCAGCACCAGGAGCGTCGCCGGACGGACGCCCGGGACAGTGACGGCGAAGAACTGGCGGATCTTCCCGCCGCCGTCCATCGAGACCGATTCGTACAGCTCGTTCGGAACGTTCTGCAGCGCCGACAGGTACAGCAGGATGTAGAACCCCAGCCCCTTCCACGTGACGAACAGGGCGATGGTCGGCATCGCGAGCGACGCATTCACCAGCCATGAGGGGTTCGGTGCCAGCGGCCCGAGCACGTTGTTCACCAGGCCGTTCTTGGAGAACAGGAACAGCCACACGGCGACCACGGCGACGGATGCCGTCACGAACGGGACGTAGTAGCTCACCCGGAAGAACGTCCGCGCGTGCACGATCCGGTTCAGCGCCGTCGCGAGCAGCAGGGAGAGCACGACCGTCAGCGGAACGTTGATGACGAGGAAGACCCCGACGTTGCGGAACGACTGCCACACCGCCGGATCCTGCAGCACCTGCACGTAGTTGTCGAAGCCGACGAACGCGCGCTCGACGTTCGCGCCGGGCGCCGCGAAGAAGTAGTCCTGGAACGACATCCAGACGACGAACACGATCGGGTAGGCGAAGACGACGAGCACGAAGATGATGTACGGCGCCGAGAGCAGCATCCCGATGGGATTCTCACCGAGCAGCCCTCGTCGCGAACTGCGGCTCGCCGGAGCGGCAGGGGCCTTGGCGCCCCCGCCGCGGCCCGGCCGGCCGGGGTTTCCCCCGGTCCGGCTGGCCGCGTCGGAACTGGTGACGGTCATGTCACTTTCCCGCCGCCAGCTCGTCGACCTTTTTGGCGGTGTCGGAGAGGAACGAGTCGATGTCGTTCTCACCGAAGATCACGGCCTTCGAATAGCCATCGCGGAACGCCTGCCAGATCTCGATCGAGTTCGCGACGTTCGGCACCTCGATGGTCCGCGACGCCTGATCGCCGAACTGGGAGTACGCCGGGTTCGCCTCGAAGTAGTCGGGATACGTCGTGGTCAGATCCTGCCGCAGCGGCATCTGCCCGGTCTCTTCGAGCCACTTGCCGTCCTGCTCCTCGCTCGTGGCGAACTTCAGCACCTCCCACGCTGTGCCCTTGTTCTTGCAGGCGGTGAAGAGGCCGATGTTCTTGGCGTCGCTGAAGGTGTAGGTCTCCTCGGGCGCCGTGCCCGATTCAGTCGGCACGGGGACAGCTCCCCAGTTCACCGAGTCGCCGTAGACCGAGATCGCCCACGGGCCGACGATCGCCATCGCCGAGATCCCGTCGGCGAACGAGTCGCCCTGGTACTGCTCGTTGCCGGCCAGCTTCTCGTCGTAGAGGGTCCGCCAGAAGTTGGAGACCGCCTTGCCGTTCTCATCGTTGAACGTCGCCTTGCCATCCTCGACGAGCAGCGTCCCGCCGGACTGCGCCGCGTAGAGCGGGTAGAAGTCGAACCACGACTGGAAGAACTCGCTGGTCGGAGCCGGGTTGATGGCGAACTCCGACACACCGGCCTGGACAAGGGTGCGGGAGGTCGCGAGGAAGTCGTCGTAGGTCGACAGCGCCGGGTTCTCGGGATCGAGCCCGGCCTGCTGGAACATGTCCTTGTTGTAGAAGATCATGACCGGGTTCGACTTCCAGGGCAGCTGATAGAAGTCGCCGTCCTCCGAGCGGTACTGGTCGGCGAGGTCGCCGCTGCGCTCGGTGATGTAGGAGTCACCGTCCTTGAAGTCGGAGAGATCGACGAGTCCGCCCTGCTTCTGGAAGCCGGGGACCGCGGCAGGCGACGTGTTGAAGACCAGGCACGGGGCGTTGCCCGCGGTGATCGCCGCGGTGATCGACTCCTCGCTCGAGGCTCCCGCAGGGATCTCCTGCGCCTTGATCTGCTCGTCAGGATGCTCGTCGTTCCAGGCCTTCACCATCTGCTTGCCCCAGGCGATCTCGGCCTCGTTGTTGGAGTACCAGATGGTGATGTCGCCTTTGGCTTCCAAGTCGCCGGCGGAACTGCCGCCTCCGCCCGCGCCGCAGGCGGTCAGGGCGAGGGCGGATGCTGCAGCCCCCGCGGCGATGAGAATGCGTCGTCGCATGTCGTGCTCCTTGTCATCGGCGGCGGTGGCCGCGTTCTTCGTTCGGTGCGGGACCGGTGGAGTCACGCACGGCGAGGGTCGGGGCGGGAAGGCGGACGTGCACGGGCTCCTTGCCCTCGATGGCGTCGAGGAGAGTGCGTGCGGCGACCGCCCCCCAAGCACGGGCGTCGGTGGCGACGCTCGTGAGTGCGGGATGGAGGTATCGGCCGACCTCGGTGTCGTCGAAGCCGGTGATCGAGAGGTCTCGGGGGACGACGAGGCCGCGGCGCTGCGCGACTCCCTGTCCGGCAAGCGCCATGTGGTCGTTCGAGTACACGATGGCCGTCGGAGGGTCGTTGCTCGAGAGCAGCGACTCGGTGACGGATGCCCCGGCCTCGGCGCTGAAATCGGTCTCGATCGACGCCGCTTTGACGCCCGCGTCCGCTGCGGCCGCATGGAAGGCTGTCCGGCGATGCAGGGAGTGCAGCATCCGATCCGGTCCCGCGACGTGCGCGAGCCGGTGGTGGCCCAGGCCGACGAGATGATCGACGGCGGCCCGGATGCCGCAGCCGTCGTCGACCGAAACGCTCGAGAAGGGACTCTCGATATCGGGCTCACCCAGAGTGACAGCCGCCAGGCCGAGGTCCCGCAGCAGCGCGATCCTCTCGTCGTGCGACCGCAGGTCGGTGACGATGACACCGTCCACGCGCTTGTCGGTGACGAGGCCGCGGTAGGTGACGTGCTCGTGCCGGCCGGGTGTCGCGACGGCGTGCACGAGCACCTGGTCCGACACCGAGAACTCGTCCTCGAGGCCTGCGATGAAGGAGTGGAAGAACGGGTCCGCAGCGATGACGTCCGGACTGCGGCCGATCACGAGCCCGCACGCGAAGGATCGCCCGGTGCTCAGCGATCGCGCCTGCCGGCTCGGGGTCCAGCCGAGCTCTCGGGCCGCCTCGAGGATGCGGTCACGCGTCTCGGTCGAAACTCCCGGGCGGTCGTTCAGGGCGAACGATACGAGGCCCTTGCTGACTCCGGCCCGGCGTGCGACGTCGGCGATCGTCGGCTGCGTCTGCGCCATCGGCCACCTCCACGTGAGTTCCCTCCGGGCATCGCCCGGCGAGTTCTCCGTCGACTAAACCGGTTCAGGGCACGACTCGTAACCCCCTTGCATCGCGCTCCGAACGGCGCTACGCGCGCGCAGTGCAGAACTCGCGCAGAAGGCGCACAGCCTCGGACACGCGACAGATGCCGCCGGATGCCCGGGGTGTCAGTGGAAGAAGTGGCGCTCGCCGGTGAAGAACATCGTGACCCCCGCGTCGCGAGCGGCCTCGATGACCTCGCTGTCGCGGACCGAGCCGCCGGGCTGGACGATCGCCGCGACCCCCGCGTCGATGAGCACCTGAGGTCCGTCGGCGAACGGGAAGAAGGCATCGGATGCCGCCACCGAGCCCGCCGCGCGGTCGCCGGCACGCTCGACAGCGAGACGGCACGAGTCGACGCGGTTGACCTGCCCCATCCCGATGCCGACGGTCGCGGAGTTCTTCGCGAGCACGATCGCGTTGGATTTGACGGCCCGGCAGGACTTCCAGGCGAAGATGAGGTTCTCCATGTCCTCGTCCGCCGGACGCTCCCCCGAGACGAGCTGCCAGTCCTTGGCAACCGACTCGATGTCGTCGGGGAAGCGGTCGGCATCCTGCAGCAGCAGGCCGCCCGACACGAGCCGGACGTCCATGGGCTCCTCCTGCCAGTCGGCAGGCATCTGCAGGACGCGCAGGTTCTTCTTCAGCTTGAAGACCTCGAGGGCCTCGGGCGCGAAGTCGGGGGCGATGATCACCTCGGTGAAGATGTCACGCAGGTTCTCGGCCATCTTCAGCGTTACGGTGCGGTTCGCCGCGATGACCCCGCCGAATGCAGACACGGGGTCGCACTCGTGCGCGCGCAGGTGGGCACTGGCGATCGGATCGAGCGCATTCGGTGCCGCGACGGCGATCCCGCAGGGGTTCGCGTGCTTGATGATCGCCACGGCGGGCTTCACCATGTCGAACGCGGCGCGGAGGGCGGCATCGGCATCGACGTAGTTGTTGTACGACATCTCCTTGCCCTGCAGCTGCCTGGCCTGCGCGATGCCGTGGCCGCCGGCTCGCGTGTAGATGGCCGCTCGCTGGTGGGAGTTCTCGCCGTAGCGCAGGATCGACTGGCGCTCGGCCTTGATCGTGAGGTGCTGCGGCAGGTTGGGTTGGCCGAGCGTCTGCTCGGCGAACCAGGTGGCGACCGCGCGGTCGTACTCACAGGTGTGGGCGAAGGCGCGCGCGGCCAGCTCGCGCCGCTGCGAGAGCGTCGTTCCGCCCGAGCCCAGCGCCTCGATGATGGCGGGGTACGACTCGGGGGCCACGACGATCGCGACGTTCGCAAAGTTCTTCGCGGACGCCCGGACCATCGCGGGACCGCCGATGTCGATCTGCTCGACGACGTCGTCGCCTTCCGCGCCCGAGGCGACGGTCTCGACGAACGGGTAGAGGTTCACCACGACCAGTTCGAACGGGTCGATGTGCAGCTCTGCCAGCTGGCGCTCGTGATCCTCGAGCCGGAGGTCGGCGAGCAGTCCGGCGTGCACGCCGGGGTGCAGCGTCTTGACCCGGCCGTCGAGCGACTCGGGGAATCCCGTGACGCTCGCGACGTCGACGACGGTGATGCCGGCATCCCGGATCAGCGAGGCCGAGCCGCCGGTCGACACGATCTCGACCCCGGCAGCGTCGAGCGCCTGGGCGAGCTCGAGGAGGCCCGACTTGTCGCTCACCGAGATGAGCGCGCGCCGGAGAGGCACGAGGTCGCGGTCGCGGTACAGGGACGGGTCGTGGCTGGGTCCGGCCATAAGAGGACTCCTCAGGATCGGGTCGTGCGCAGAGAGTGGGGGGATGCCGTGAAACGGCCGGTCAGGAGGGAGCGGATGCTGAGGCCGCGGCCGCTGCGAGATCGAGCTCGCCCGTCGCGATGCGGTGGACGACGTCGATCAGCAGGCGCCGCTCGACGGGCTTGATGCGCTCGTGAAGGCTGTGCAGGTCGTCGCCCGGCAGCACCGGAACGCGCTCCTGGGCGACGATCGGGCCCGTGTCGACCCCGTCGTCGACGACGATGACGCTCGCCCCCGTCTGGACGACACCCGACTCGAGAGCGTCGCGCACGGCGTGCGCCCCGGGGAACTCGGGGAGGTAGGCGGGATGCGTGTTGATGAGGCTCGGCGACCAGGCTTCCACGACGGCCGAGGGCAGCAGACGCATGAGGCCGCTCAGGACGACCAGGTCGGGCTTCCAGACCGCGAGCTGAGCGGCGAGCTCGTCACCCCACTCGTCGCGCGTGTCGAACTCGCGCCAGGGGACGAGGAATGTCGGGATGCCGTAGTCCTCGGCGTGCGCGAACCCCTCGGCTTCGCGATCGGCGCCGACGACGACGATGCGCGCGGGAAAGTCGGGGTCGGCCGCCGCGTCGAGCAGGGCCCGGAGATTGGACCCCGTACCCGAGATGAGGACGGCGACCGAGAGCACGCCCCTAGTCTAACGACGACGCTTCGCCGCCTGTGTCCGGCGGCCCCGGAAGGTCGATCGGCGCGGTGTCGGCATTCGGGTCGACACCGGTCGGCGCCGCCGATCCCGCCGGCCGGTCGGATGCCGCGGGTTCCGGCAGCGGGCGCGCGGTCGGCACTGGTGGACGCTTGGCGAATGGCGGAGGCCCCGCGACCGTTGGCGTCCCGGTCGCGGCCACCGGCGCCTCGGGCAGCGGTCCGGCCTCGGGCAGCGGCCCCGCCTCGCGYACCGGCGGCGCCTCGCGCACCGGCGCCGCCTCGCTGCCCGGCCGCAGCAGGGCGGATGCGGTCGAACCGACGGCCATCGAGGCGGGCAGCCCGGGACCGGTCGAGACGGGTTCGGGAAGGGGCGGTGGGGTGGCGAGCATGCCCTGACCGGGAGACGCGAGGGTGGTTCCCTCCTGCGGAGAGGCATCCCTCGTCGTTGCATCGTCCCCCGACATGTGACGTCGTTCCGAGGCGGACCGAGCCGACAGCAGCATGATCGCGGCACCGAGCAGGACTTCGAGACCCGCAGCGAGCGCGACCGGACCCGGGCTCGGTCCCACGTGAGCGAACCGCCCAGGGCCGAGTGATCCCGAGGCGAAGACCGCGAGCACCGCCGCAGCGCCCGCGCTCAGCGCCGCCACGGCGACCGCCACCACGAGGCGCGGCAGGAAGGGCTCCACGAGGGGATCGTCGCGACGCGGCCAGACTGTCGACGTCTCTGCCGGCGGCTCGGGGGCGCGCTGCGCCATGTGCGAGCGAGCGAGCCAGCCCGCGAACGCGCCGACGCCGATCGGGATCAGCACCACCAGCAGGAGCCACGGGCTCGACGATTCAGGGATGAGGCCGAGCGCGGGGATCCCGGGAAGCACCCCGGCCGTTGTGCCGGACGGTGAGACGGCAGTCCCCTCGCCGACCGAGAATCCCGGGCCCGTCATGAACGAGACCCCCCAGACCACGAGTGTCGGCAGATACGCGAACTGGGCGAGGGTCACCACGACCGCACCCAGCACGTCGAAGTTTCCGGCTTGATAGAGCGCGACGATGTCGCCGGCGCGCACCAGGAAGGCGACGGCGAGCGAAAGCGCGCCGGCGCCGATGAGGCCGACGACCGCCGCCGCCGAGGCGCGCACACTCACTCCGGGAACCACACCCCAGCCCCCGGGAGCATCCTCGATGCGGTCCCGAAGCCGGGCGAGCCATCCCTCGGATGCTTCACGCCATTCCGTCACGATGCCGCCCGCGAGGGCGGGGACGGCGAAGAGCAGCGTCGGAAAGAGCACGGACTGCCAGAGCGGCGCCCCGGCCACCGCATTCTGGGAAGTCGTCCCGATCAGCGAGGCGAGGACCCCCGTGACCAGCGCCGACGTGACGACCCCCACGCTCCATGCGCCGGCCCGCGACGCTCGCGTCCCGGAGCGCCAGGCGAAGATCGCCGTGAACGTGGCGAACGCGAGCGGAGCGAGCGAGAGGACGAAGGATGCCGCATCCTCGGCGACCCCCGCTTCTGCGAGGTAGTCGCCGGCCAGCGAGATCTGGAAGGGCACGAGGTGCCCGAGCTGCCAGATGACCGCACTGGCCGGCCAGAGGCTGGCCCAGTCTGCGGTGTCACCCAGAGCGAAGATCCACAGGAGCGTGAGGGGCGCCAGGGTAGCGCCGATCCCCACGGCGACCGCGATGGCGGCGTCGAACGCGGAGAGGAAGAGGACGATGAGGCGATGCATGCCCTGACGACCCTACCCAGCGTCGGGAGCCCCTCTCTGCGGACGCGCCCCGGTGCCGGGATCGGCTCTACGCCTCGATCGGCTCGAGGAGGAAGACCGCGATGAGGCGATCGGTCTTCGTCTGGTAGTTCTCGTAGTCCGGCCAGGCCTCGACGGCGCGCGCCCACCACTCGGAGCGCTCGTCGCCCGAGAGCTCGCGTGCGACATAGTCGCGCTTGGCCGCCCCGTCCTGCAGCTCGACGTGGGGGTTCTTGCGCAGGTTCCAGTACCACTGGGGCGCCTCCGGAGCTCCGCCGCGGGAGGCGACGACTGCGTAGCGCCCGTCGTGCTCGACGCGCATGAGCGCGGTCTTGCGCAGCGCCCCGGTCTTCGCCCCGACCGTCGTCAGGACGATGATCGGCTTGCCTCGCAGCAGGTTGGCCTCGGCGCCGTCGCTGGCCTCGAACGCCTCGGCCTGCTTGCGGGCCCAATCGGATGTGGACGGCGCATAGTCTCCGGTGAGTGGCATGCAGACACTCTAATGTCGAGTCGGAGGTCCACCCGTGAGCACAGCGCCAACGACAGCATCCGACGTCGCCGAACCTCGAGGTCGACTCGACCGCTTCTTCGAGATCACCCGCCGCGGCTCGACACCGGGCACCGAGGTGCGCGGCGGCATCGTGACCTTCGTGACGATGGCCTACATCGTCATCCTGAATCCGATCATCCTCTCGGGCTCGCCCGATGTCGCAGGGCAGAGCCTCGGGTTCGAGCAGGTCGCTGCGGTCACCGCTTTGACAGCGGGTGCGATGACGATCCTGTTCGGACTCGTCTCGCGCCTCCCGTTCGCGTTCGCCGCCGGCCTCGGCATCAACTCGTTCCTCGCGGTGAGCGTCGTGCGCGACGTCACGTGGCCCGAGGCGATGGGTCTCGTCATGGTCAACGGGCTGATCATCGTCATCCTGGCCGCCACGGGCCTGCGTCGGCTGATCTTMGATGCGGTTCCGGTCCAGCTGAAGACGGCGATCACGGTCGGCATCGGCCTCTTCATCGCGTTCATCGGATTCGTGGATGCGGGTTTCGTCACCTCCACCGGCGTGGCGTCGCCTCCGGTCGGTCTCGGGATCGACGGGTCGATCGCGTCGGTGCCGACGCTGCTGTTCGTCGTGACGCTTCTGCTGTGCGCCGTGCTGATGGCGCTCCGCGTGCAGGCGGCCCTGCTCATCGGACTGGTCGTCGGAACGGTCCTGGCCGTCGTCGTGGAGTCGATCTGGAACTTCGGCCCCGCCGACGCGGAGTCCAACCCGACGGGCTGGCGCCTCACTGTGCCTCAGCTTCCCGAGAGCTGGATCAGCCTTCCCGATCTCAGCCTCGTCGGCCAGGTGGATCCACTCGGAGCCTTCGTCAGCATCGGCGCACCGGCGGCGATCGGGCTCATCTTCACCCTCGTCTTCACCAACTTCTTCGATGCCATGGGCACGATGACCGGACTCTCGCGCGAATCGGGGCTCGCCGACGCCAAGGGAGACTTCCCGCGCCTGCGCTCCGCCTTGATCGTGGAAGGGGTCGGCGCCGTCGCCGGCGGTTTCACCTCATCGTCTTCGAACACCGTCTTCGTCGAATCGGCCTCCGGCATCGGCGAGGGCGCGCGAACCGGGATGGCGAACCTCGTGACCGGCATCCTGTTCCTGCTGGCCATGTTCCTGACGCCCCTCACGACGATCGTCCCCTCCGAGGTGGCCGCAGCCGCCCTCGTCATCGTCGGATCGCTCATGATGGCGCAGATCCGCCATGTCGATCTCACCGAGCTGTCGACGCTGATCCCGGTCTTCCTCACGGTGACCGTCATGCCCTTCACGTACTCGATCGCGAACGGCATCGGAGCCGGCTTCATCTCGTGGGTCGTCATCCGATCACTGTCCGGCAAGGCGAAGGAGATCAGCCCGCTGCTGTGGATCGTCGCCGCGGGCTTCGTCGTCTACTTCGCGCGCGGCCCGATCGCGGCGGCGCTGGGCGGCTGACAGCTCCAGGGAGGCGATGACGGATGCCGCAGCATCCGTCATCCGAACCCACGCACGACGAAGGGGCCCCGCGAACGGGACCCCTTCGTGACCGTGCTGCCGAAAGGCTGGCTACAGGCCCTGGATAATCTCGCGCATGAGATCGGCCGTCTCGGACGGCGTCTTGCCGACCTTGACCCCGGCGGCCTCGAGGGCCTCCTTCTTGGCCTGCGCGGTGCCCGCCGAGCCCGAGACGATGGCCCCGGCGTGGCCCATCGTCTTGCCCTCGGGGGCCGTGAAGCCCGCCACGTAGCCGACGACCGGCTTGGTGACGTTGGCTTTGATAAAGTCGGCCGCGCGCTCTTCGGCGTCGCCGCCGATCTCGCCGATCATCACGATCGCCTTGGTCTCGGGATCGGCCTCGAAAGCGGCCAGCGCGTCGATGTGCGTGGTGCCGATGATCGGGTCGCCGCCGATGCCGATGGCGGTGGAGAAGCCGATCTCGCGCAGCTCGTACATCATCTGGTACGTCAGGGTGCCCGACTTCGACACGAGGCCGATCGGGCCCTTGCCGGTGATGTTCGCCGGAGTGATGCCGACGAGCGCTTCACCCGGCGTGATGATCCCGGGGCAGTTCGGGCCGATGATGCGGGTGGTGTTGCCCTTGGACTGGGCGTACGCCCATGCCTCGGCGGTGTCGCCGACGGGAACGCCCTCGGTGATCACGACGAGGAGGGGGATCTCGGCGTCGATGGCCTCGACCATCGCGTCCTTCGTGAAGGCGGGCGGCACGAACGCGATCGACACGTCGGCGCCGGTCTTCTCGATCGCCTCGGCGACCGAGGCGAACACGGGCAGTTCGACGGCGTTGCCGTCGGAATCGTGGTGCAGCACCGTCGTGCCTGCCTTGCGGGCGTTCACGCCGCCGACGACCTGGGTGCCGGCCTTCAGCATGAGCGCAGTGTGCTTGGTGCCTTCGCCGCCGGTGATGCCCTGGACGATGACCTTGGAGTCCTTGTCAAGAAAGATCGACATGTTCGTTGTCCCTTATGCGTTCGCGAGCTCGGCGGCCTTGTCGGCGCCCTCGTCCATGGTCTCGGCCAGCGTCACCAGCGGGTGGTTCGCGTCGCGGAGGATCGCCCGGCCCTCCTCGACCTTGTTGCCGTCGAGGCGGACGACGAGCGGCTTGGAGGCGCTCGCGCCGAGCTCGGCCAGCGCGCCGACGATGCCCTTGGCGACCGCGTCGCACGCGGTGATGCCGCCGAAGACGTTGACGAAGACGCTCTTGACCTGCGGGTCGCCCAGAATGACGTCCAGTCCGGCAGCCATGACCTCGGCCGAGGCGCCGCCGCCGATGTCGAGGAAGTTGGCGGGCTTCACGCCGCCGTGGTTCTCACCGGCGTAGGCGACGACGTCCAGCGTCGACATGACCAGGCCCGCGCCGTTTCCGATGACGCCCACCTCGCCGTCGAGCTTGACGTAGTTGAGGTCGTTCTCCTTGGCCTTCGCCTCGAGCGGGTCGGCCGCATCCTTGTCTTCGAGGAGCGCGTGGCCCGCGTGACGGAAGTCGGCGTTCTCATCGAGCGAGACCTTGCCGTCCAGAGCGATGATCTCCCCGTCCTCCGAGAGGATCAGCGGGTTGACCTCGACCAGCGTCGCGTCCTCGCCCTTGTAGACCTCGAAGAGCTTGACGAAGACGTCCGCGACCTTGGGGGCCAGCTCGTCATCGAAGTTCGCCGCCTTGGCGATCTCGAGGGCCTTCGCCGCGTCGATGCCTGTCAGCGGGTCGACCTCGATGCGCGCGAGAGCCTCGGGCTTCTCGACCGCGAGCACCTCGATCTCCATGCCGCCCTCGACGCTCGCGAGCGACAGGTAGGAGCGGTTCGCGCGGTCGAGCAGCACCGAGAAGTAGAACTCCTCAGCGATGCGGGCGCCCGCGGCGATCATCACGCGCTTGACGACGTGCCCCTTGATGTCGAGGCCGAGGATCGCCTTGGCGGCCTCGTATGCCTCGTCGGGGTTCTTGGCGACCTTGACGCCGCCGGCCTTGCCGCGGCCTCCGGTCTTGACCTGCGCCTTGACGACGACGACGCCGCCGAGCTTCTCAGCGGCGGCCTTCGCCTCCTCAGGTGTGTCGGCGATGAGGCCCGGCAGCACCGGCACCCCATACTTCTCGAAGAGATCGCGTGCCTGGTACTCGAACAGATCCACAGTGCAGTCCTCCGCTGGGGCGAATGTGGGGAAAGGCCAGAAGATCTCTCGATATCAAGAGATCGGCCAGTATCCGAGCCTACTACCGCTCGTCGGCCGGCCCGTTCCCCGGGTCGGGTCGAGGCGCGATTCGGGATGCCGCAGCCCGCGGCGCCCGGTCGGCGAGCGGCGGAAGCGGGGGCCGTGGCGGCAGCGGCGGAAGCGGCGGCGGCGGGGGCGGATCGCCTGCCGCACCGGCATCCCCGCTTACCGCCGCCTTCCGGTCGAGCGCCACAGCGAGCGCGGCGAGCAGGGCCGCGGCGAGCAGTCCGGTGCCCAGCAGCTCGTCGCCGAGCAGCAGGGGTGCGCTGAGATCGACGGTGGCCCCGGGGTCGCGGGCCAGGGCTGCGAAGGCCAGCACGGTGACGCCGAAGAGCGCGTTCGCGAGGAAGAGCAGCACCCGGCTCGATCGCGGATAGCGGCGCGACGTCCCGTTCGCTCGGCTTCCTCCGGTGAGCAGCGCCCAGACGAACCCGAAGAGCACGAAGGCCGAGCCGGCGAATCCGAGCGCCCACTCGAGGGGGTCCTCGACGAAGGTCCGCTGGTCGAACAGCGCCGCGATCAGCAGCGCCACCCCGATGGCGGCACCCCGGGCGGGAGTGAGCGTGCGGCGCGCGATCCAGGCGCCGAGCAGCACGACAGCCGCGACAGTGACGATGACGGTGAGGGAGAAGCCCGTCCAGGCGAATCGGTCGAGCCCCGCCAGCGCGAACGCCGAGGTCACGAGGCAGACGATGCCCATCGACGAGTAGAGCTCCGGTGTCGTCCGACGCCCGCGCCGCGCGTCGCGGACGGCGAACAGCACCAGGCCGCCGCCCACTGCGGCGCGGACCAGCCAGACGACCCGCTCATTCGCGATCGCACCCGCCACGGCGGCGGTGGGCCCGGCGACCTGATCGTCGAAGGTCAGGGCGTACAGGATCGACGTCGCCATGTAGAGGATCGTCGAGGGGAGGATGCCGATGACGAGCAGCGCCGCGATCCCCTGCGCGACCTCCCCGAACCGCGATTCGAGCGCCGCTGCCGCGGGCGGCGCGACCGGGCCTCGCGTGCGTCCGAGCAGCACCCAGCTGCCCGCGATCGCCGCCAGCAGCAGTGCGGCCGAGAAGAAGGAGAGGGGCTCGTAGATCTCGCCCGAGGTGAAGCCGGCGATGATCGCCCATCCGCGCCAGACGACGAGCGCCGCGAGCAGGGCCGCGCCCGCCACGAGCGGCAGCCTGCGCTCGACCGATGCGACGGACTGCGTCGCCATCGCGCACGACAGCTGTGCGACCGCCGCGCCAGCGGCGAGCGCCGCGGGGTACGCCAGCGTCCCGATGTTCTGCATGATCGAGGCGAGAGCGACCGGACCCGCCTCGATGCCGAAGTCGGCCGCGTCATGCGTGGTCGCCCAGGCGCCCACGCCGATGCCGATCGTGATCACTCCGAAGACGACGGCGAACTCGACCCACGAATACCGCCGTCCACGCCGCACGAGCAGGATCACCCAGAGCGCGATCGTCCCGAGCGCCGCCGCCACACGTCCCGGGGTCACGGCGGTGTCGAGCGCCGTGTCGTTCACGCCGACCGAGATCATGACGAGGCTTGAGAGCACGGTCACGATCAGCGCGAGCCACAGCGGCACCCGCAGCGCCGCCGTCTGCGCCAGCGCCAGCGAGAGGACGACGAGTGCGAGCAGAGGCCCGACCGTCCACGCGGGCAGTGAGATCGCTGCCACCCCGGCCGAGGCGCTCAGCTCGCTCGCCTCGCGGATGCCCTTCGCCGCGACGACGGCTACCGCGGCGAGCACGTAGCCCGCGAAGGCGATCGCGACGACGGGCGCGAGGCCGCGCGGCCACCGCCCGGCCCGGAGCCGTCCCGTGCGGACAGGTTCCACGAGGACGTGCACCACGAAGTCGCGGACGACGCCGAGCACGGGACGGATGCCGCGCATCCGGTCCGAGCGAGGGTTCGGCCGCTGCGTCTCGGATACGTGCACCGGTGCGCCGCTCATGGTCCCGCCTTCACGATGCCGGTCGTGCCGTCGATGACCCAGACGGCGTTGACCGAGGGGGTGAGGAAGCGGAACGATCCCAGCGACTCCGGCGGCACGGGCCAGGTCGCAGCATCCGCTCCGTCCTTCCCGATGAGACGGAGGCGTGCGCCGCTTGCCGCCATGAGCGAGGAGCCGTCGGTGGTGATGGCGCCGGCACCGGGCGCGCGCCAGACGATACGGCCGGTTTCGGGATCCATCGCCGCGATGTCGTCCCAGGTCTGCGCCACCACGTGTGCGCCGGCGAGGACGACGTCGTCGGTCCCGGTGCCGACGTTCGCCTTCCAGACCGTCGCGCCGGAGGCGGCATCCAATCGCTCGATGTCATCGTCGCGGGCGGCGTAGAGGCTGTCGCCGTCGGTCGCGAAGCCTGCCACCTCGCCCTCGCTCTCGTCGGTCCACAGCGGCTCCCCGTCGTCCAGATCGACCGCCGCAAGCGCTCCCGTGCGGTCCGCCGAGACGACGACGTCCCTCGTGACAGTCAGCGAGTCCACGCCGTCGCTCGAGACCTCGGTCGACCAGCGCTCCTTGCCCGTGGCCGCGTCGAGCAGTCGCAGAGTGCCGTCGAGGCACGCGACCACCAGCCCATCCCCGCGGTCGGTCACGGGCGCGGCGACGACGAGGTCGGGCGTGCGGTGCGTCCAGACGCGATCGCCCCGCACGGTGTAGGCGACGAGGTCGCGCTGCGACGTCGCTGCGACGAGCAGCTCCCCCACGGCTGCGAGGGCGATGACATCTCCGCCCGGTCGCAGCACCCGCGAGACGACGAGACCCTGCTCGTCTTCTCGCAGCAGCGTGAGGTCGCCCGAGTTGACGTCGGCCACGGCGAGCGCGTCGCCGACCATCACGGGGGTCACCGCGGGGGTGGCCGTGAAGGCCGTGTCTCCCCAGACGGGGTCTGACCACCGCGCGGCGACGGCGGCGGCATCCCAGGATTCGGGATGCTGCCACGACGGCACCCGCGCCGACAGCTGCACGGCCAGATCGGGCGCTCTCGCCAGGATGACGGTCGTGGGCTCCTCGCCCTCCAGCCCCCCGGAGGATGCGATCTGCCCTTCGCCGGGGCACCAGAGTGAGGTCTGGTGATAGATCAGGGCATCCCCCTCGGCGGGCGTGAGGCTCAGGTCGGACACCGTCTCGAGGCATCCTTCACGTGAGAACCCGGCGAACTCGTCCGCCTCCGGCTCCCGAGCCGTGAATGCGGCGGAGTAGGCGAGCTCCGCCGACTGCGACGAGCCGTCTGCGGCGAGCTGCGACCACACGCTGGTGCCGTCGCTCGTCCACTTCGCACCCGCCTTCACATCCGACGGCAGCACGCGCAGCCCCGGCGCGAAGACCGCGTCGACCGCGTATCCGATATTCGCGACGGTCCGGATGCCGTCCGGGCCGATGCTGTAGAGATCCCGGGGGTTGGCGCCCGGGCGACCGGCCTCCGGCCCCCAGTAGGTGGCCCAGTGCGGCGTCGACTGCGCGCGATCGAGGTACGCCGTGATGGCGATGCCGGCGGCGACCTCGGGGAGGACGAAGAGCGCCCCCGCTCCCGGTGCGCGCCGATGCTCGTACTGCGCGACGCCTCCCGGCATCGCCGTCCACCCGACCGCGCCGTCCGCGGGCAGGAAGGCCGCGGCTGCTCCGCCCGTGTCGGGGGGCCGCGCGTCTGTCGCCGCGACGAGGGCGAGTGTCCCCGCCGCCACCACAGCGCACACGACGACAGTCGCCATTCCGCGCCGACGACGCCGCCGCAAGACCTCGCCAGTCCCCGGCATGCCGCCAGGATAGGGGCGCCGCCTTCCCTCGCGGCGGCGCCACACTAGGCTCGGCCCATGAATGACTCCGCTCCGCCCGCCAGCGGACGACACGCCGTCGTTTCCGCGGCTCTCGATCTGTTCGCGTCGCAGGGGTTCGAGGCCACCTCCGTGGAGCAGATCGCGCAGGCCGCCGGCATCTCGCGGTCGACGTTCTTCCGGCAGTTCGGCGGCAAGGACGACGTCGTCTTCGCCGACCACGAGCAGCTTCTCGACGGCCTCCGCGCCTACCTCTCGCAGCCGCACGATGACCCGTGGGCGGCCGTGTGCGAGGCATCCATCTGGGTGTTCAAGCAGTTCACCGCGGATCCCGAGCTCGCGCGGCGCCGCTACGCGGTCGTCCGAGGCGTGCCCGCCCTCCGCGAGCGCGAGATCGTCACGGTCTTCCGGTACGAGCGGCTCTTCGACGACTACCTGCGTGAGGCGCTCCCCGGGATCGATCCGCTCGATGCGGTCGGCTTCGCGGCGCTCGTGACCGCCGTGCACAACCACGTGCTCCGCCAGCTGCTGCGCACCTCGAAGCGCGTGCCCGTATCGGTCCTCCGCAACGCGCTGGACGATGTGCTGCGCCGATTCGGAGTGCACCCCGGCCAGGCGGATGCCGCACAGGACGACCTGGTGGTGGCGATCTTTCCACGACGGATGCCGAAGGCCGAGCTCGCGAGACGGCTCGGCGAGAGCCTCAGCTGAGCACCCTCGCCCCCAGAGGCTGAATCGCCGCCCCCGCCTCTCCGTATAGGCGTAGCGTCAGAGCATGACCGCTGTGGACACCTCGCCGACCGCACCCTGGTATGTACAAGACGCCGCTGATGTCACGGCATCCTTCAGCACCGACCGTGAGCGGGGGCTGACGCAGGCCGAGGCCGCGCGCCGCCTGGCTGAGCACGGGCCCAACTCCATCCCGGCAGAGCCCTCACCGTCGATCTGGCAGGTGGCGTGGGCGCAGGTGATCGACCCCATGAACCTGATGCTCGTGGCGGTCGCGGTCATCAGCCTCTTCATCGATCAGGTGAGCGTCGGCATCCTGGTCGGGATCCTCGTCATCCTCAACGTCGTCATGGGCGCCCGGCAGGAGCTCAAGGCGAAGGCATCCGTCGACGCGCTGTCGAAGATGCAGATCCCCCGTGCTCGCGTGTTCCGCGACGGCACGCTCGTGCAGATCGAGGCGTCGACGCTCGTCCCCGGTGACATCGTCGCCCTCGAAGCCGGCGAGATCGTCCCGGCCGACGGCCGCATCCTGCGATCGGCGACCCTCGAGACCCAGGAAGCCGCCCTGACGGGTGAGAGCGCGCCGATCCCCAAGGACGCCGCCGCACTCAGCGATCCCGAGACGACCCTCGGCGACCGGGCCAACATGGTGTTCCAGAACACCCAGGTCACCCGCGGGACGGCGACGATCGTCGTGACCGACACGGGCATGACCACCCAGATGGGCCGCATCGCGTCGATGCTGTCGGCCGTGAAGCCCGCCAAGTCGCCGCTGCAGCGCGAGCTCGACTCGCTGACCGGCGTGCTCGGCTGGATCGCCTGGGGCGCCGTTGCGATCATCGTCATCACGGGCCTCCTGCGCGGGCAGGAGATCACCTCTGTCGTCCTGCTCGGCATCTCGATGGCGATCTCGGCCATCCCGACGGGCATGCCGTCGTTCGTGCAGGCGATGCTGTCGTTCGGCTCGCGGCAGCTCGCCGAGCACAACGCGGTCGTGAAGAACCTCACCGATGTCGAGACGCTCGGCGCCACGAGCGCCATCAACTCCGACAAGACCGGCACGCTCACGATGAACGAGATGACCGTCGAGTCGCTCTACCTCGCGGGCGAGTGGTTCACGGTCGCCGGCAGCGGCTACGAGAAGTCCGGCGAGATCCGGCGCGTCGCCGGCACCCCGAACCCCGACTTCACCACGCTGGCGCTCGGGCTCACCCTCTGCAGCGACGCCACGGTCACCGACGACGGCGTCGTCATCGGCGACCCGACAGAGGCCGCGCTCATCGTGCTGGCCGCGAAGATGGGCGTCGACGCCGAGCTGACCCGCGCCGAGTACCCGCGTGCCGCGGAAGTTCCGTTCGACTCCGAGTACAAGTTCATGGCGACCTTCCACGAGATCCCGCAGGACGGCGCGACCCGCCTCATCGGCCTCGTCAAGGGCGGTCCGGATGTCGTCCTCGAGCGCTGCTCGACGGTGCTGACCGCCGACGGTCCTGTGTCGATCGACGAGAAGCGGCAGGCCGTCATCGACGCCAACCGCAGCCTCTCCGAGCAGGGGCTGCGAGTGCTCGCCTTCGCCTTCCGCCGCTTCGAGCCGGGCACTGCGGTTCCCGCCGATCCGATGGCCGAGGTCAAGGACCTCACCCTCGCCGGACTCGTCGGCATCATCGACCCGCTGCGTCCGTCCTCGAAGGAGGCCGTGCGCATCGCCCGCGAGGCCGGCATCGAGGTCCGTATGATCACGGGCGACCACGCCATCACGGCGGCCGCGATCGGCTCCAAGCTCGGGCTCGGATCCGGAGCAGCCAGCGGCGCCGAGATCCAGGCGATGAGCGACGACGAGCTCAAGGCGAAGCTTCCCGACCTCCACGTCTTCGGGCGCGTGACGCCGGAAGACAAGCTGCGCCTCGCACGGCTCATGCAGGAGGAGGGGGCGGTCGTGGCCATGACCGGTGACGCCGTCAACGACGCCGCCGCCCTCAAGCAGGCCGACATCGGCGTCGCGATGGGCTCGGGGAGCGAGGTGACGAAGCAGGCGGGCAAGATGATCCTCGTCGACGACAACTTCGGCACCCTCGTCACCGCGGTGCGGCTGGGCCGCGCGATCTACGACAAGATCGTCAGCTACGTCCGCTACCAGATGTCGCAGCTGTTCTCGCTCGTGCTGCTCTTCCTCGTCGCGAGCCTGTTCAACATCAACCACGGCGTTCCGCTGCAGCCGATCATGATCCTGTTCCTCAACTTCTTCGTGGCGATCTTCCCGGTCATCGTGATCCTCCAGGACCCCGTGCCGGACGGGATCATGCAGAAGCCCCCGCGCGACCCGAAGAAGACCATCGCCAACCGCGGAGCCGTCATCCTGTGGTTCGTCTACGGCGGCCTGCTGTTCCTGATGACCCTCGTCCCGCTGCTGCTCTACCCCGACCTGCTGAGCCCGACCGAGCCCAACGTCCCCGTCACGATGACCTTCGTCGTCGCCGCGTTCGGCGCCGTCCTCGGCGGACTCGCGATGCGCCGCGACCCGGATGCCGGCCTCAACGCGCCGATCATCTCGGCGATCAAGTGGCTGTCGATCCCGCTCGCGCTGACCGTGGCCGCGGTCGAAATCCCCTTCCTGCAGAACCTCATCCTGACCACCTCGCTGAGCGGTGACCAGTGGCTCATCTGCATCGGCCTCGCCGTCGTCGTCCCGCTGTTCGTCGAGGTCGAGAAGTGGATCCGCCGGCGCAGGATCGCCAAGCGCGGGGCGGTGGTCAAGGGCTGACGCCCGCGGCGGCTCGTACGGCAGGATCGTACGCGGAGGTCGCATGCGCATCACGGGAGCAGTCCTCGAGCAGTCCGGAGCCGCGGCGCCGTTCGCCGTCTCGAAGCCGTTCACGATCGGGGAGCTCGAGCTCGATCCGCCAGGGCCCGGCGAGCTCCTGGTCCGCATCGAGGCTGCTGGGGTCTGCCACTCCGACCTGAGCGTCGTCGACGGCAACCGGGTGCGGCAGACCCCCATGCTCCTCGGTCACGAGGCAGCCGGAATCGTCGAAGAGCTCGGGGCCGGCGTGGCGGACATCGCACCGGGCGACCGTGTCGTGATGACGTTCCTTCCGCGTTGCGGCGAATGTGACGGATGCCGCACCGACGGCCGGCTGCCGGGTGCGCGCGGCACCGAAGCCAACAACGCGGGGACGCTGGTGGGAGGAGGCATCCGCCTGCACAGGACCGGGCCGGACGGATCGTCCCAGCACGTCCACCACCACCTGGGCGTCTCGGCCTTCGCCACGCACGCCGTCGTGAGCCGCACCTCGGTCGTCCCCGTAGCGTCGGACGTGCCACCCGAGGTCGCCGCCCTCCTCGGCTGCGCCGTTCTGACCGGTGGCGGAGCCGTCCTCAATGCGGGCCGCCCGGCAACCGGCGATCGGATCGCCATCGTGGGTCTCGGCGGCGTCGGCATGGCCGCCCTCCTCGTGGCGGTCGCACTCGGTCATGAGGTCATCGGCATCGACGCGGTGCCGTCCAAGCTGGACCTCGCGCTCGAGCTCGGCGCTGCCGAAGCTCTCGGGCCGGCAGAGGCACTCGACCGCGGAATCCGCGCCCCGGTGGTCATCGAGGCTGCCGGAGCGGTGCGGGCATTCGAGACCGCGCTGGCGATCACTGCACCGGGCGGCACGACCGTCACTGTGGGCCTCCCCTCTCCTGACGCCCGGGCGAGCGTCTCACCCCTCGTGCTGACGGCCGAGGCCCGCACGATCGTGGGCAGCTATCTCGGCTCTGCGGTGCCGGCTCGCGACATCCCCCGCTATGTCGAGCTGTGGCGCGCGGGCAGGCTGCCCCTCAAGCGGCTCGTGTCGTCGCGGGTCCGGCTCGACGACCTCGACGGCGCAATGGACCGGCTCGCGTCGGGAGCAGAGCTGCGGCAGCTCATCACCATGACGCAGTGACACTGAGTCCTGTAATTCATGAGACTCAGTTCCAGTAGAATCGGTGCGGAATGCATCTGCACCGACCCTGGAGGCTGCCATGACCGACTTCACCGCGCGCCCCGGCGAGGGCGCTGACGGGTATGACGTGACGCGCCGCCTCGGCACCGACTACTACGGCGTGTTCGCCGACATCCCCGAGGCGGACCGCGCCGTCTGGCAGCGGGCGCAGGCGTTCGTCGACGAGGTGGGCGACCGGATGCTGGACGCCTGGGACCGCGCCGAGTACCCCCTCGACCTCGCCCGGCGCCTGGGCGAGCTCGATCTGCTGAACGACGGGATCGAGCATCCTGAGCTGACCCACTTCTCGCCCCTGGCCGCGGGCCTGGTCAACATGGAGGTCTCGCGGGGGGACGGGTCGCTCGGCACCGTCGTCGCCGTGCAGGGCGGCCTGGCGCTGCGGACCCTCGCACTGTTCGGCAGCCCCGAGCAGCAGACGCGATGGCTCCGTGCGATCGCGCGCTCTGAGGTGCCTGCGGCGTTCGCGCTGACCGAGCCCGACCACGGATCGGACTCGGTCTCATTGGAGACGATCGCCCGGCGCGACGGGGAGGAGTGGGTGCTCGACGGCGCCAAGAAGTGGATCGGCAACGGGGCATCGGGTGGCGTGACGTTCGTCTGGGCCCGGGTGGACGACGCGGACGCCGACGACCACGGGTCCGTCCGGTGCTTCCTCGTCGAGCAGGACACCCCGGGCTACACCGGCACGGTGATCACCGGCAAAGCCTCGCTGCGCGGCATCCATCAGGCCCACATCGCCCTGGACGGTGTCCGCGTGCCCCAGGATGCGGTGCTCCCGGGCGCGAAGAGCTTCAAGGACGCCTCCACCGTGCTCTACTCGACGCGCTCGGGCGTCGCCTGGTCGGCGCTCGGACACGCCACCGCCTGCTACGAGGCCGCGCTCAGCTACTCTCAGCAGCGCGTGCAGTTCGGCCGACCGCTCGCGAAGTTCCAGATGGTGCAGGAGCGGCTCGCGCAGATGCTCGAGGAGCTCACCGGCATGCAGCTGTACTGCCGGCATCTCGCGGATCTCGAGCTGTCCGGCGGCCTGCGCCCGACCCAGGCCTCGCTCGCGAAGTACCACAACACGCGGGCCGCACGTCGGATCGCGGCGACCGCGCGCGATCTGCTGGGCGGCAACGGCATCCTGCTCGAGAACCGGGTGATGCAGCACCTGGCCGACATCGAGGCGATCCACACGTACGAGGGCACCGAATCCATCCAGGCACTCCTGATCGGCCGTGACATCACCGGGATGAGCGCGTTCGCCTGAGGTCCGGCACGCTCTGCGCCTGAAGTTCAGAGACGCTCTACGCGTGAGGCCGGCGGCGCTCCCCCGCTGCCGCCGCCACAGCGCTACGGGGACAGCGCCACCGGCGCAAGCCCCCGAAACGCGACGTCCGGTGCCACTACCGTGGCCGAATGGCCATCTTCCGACCCCGCGAACCGCTCAGCGTGCGGCTCGCTGCCGACCAGCAGCCGGCGCAGCGTCCTCCGACGAGCCTCTGGGCCGACACCTTCGGAAAGCTCTCGACGAGGTCGCTGCAGGTTCTCATCGTCGCTCTGCTCGCCACGGCGCTCGTCTGGGTGAATCTGCAGCTCACCCTTGTGACGATCCCGCTCGTGCTCGCCCTGATCTTCGCCGCGGCCTTCGCGCCGGCGATGGCCTGGATGCGGCGCCGCGGCGTGCCCGCCCCGCTCGCGACCGTCATCTCGCTTCTCGCTGTGCTCCTCATCCTGGGCGGGTTCACCTGGCTCATCGTGTGGGCCGTCAGCGATCAGTGGAGCGACCTCGCCCAGCAGGCGCGGGAGGGCTTCAGCCGCCTCACCGATCAGGTCCAGACGCTGCCCTTCGCGCCGACCCCTGACCAGTTCAGCGAGTGGACCGCGCAGTTCACAGATTTCCTCACGAGCTCCCAGTTCGGCTCGAGCGCCCTCCGTGGGGTGAACGCGATCACGAACTTCATCACCGGGCTCGTGCTCCTCGTCACGATCCTGTTCTTCTTCCTGAAGGACGGACCCGAGATGTGGGAGTTCGTTCTCCGCCCCTTCCGGGGCGCGTCGTACACGAGGGCACGGCGCATTGGCGACAAGACCATCGGGACGCTCGGCTCGTATGTGCGCGGAACGGCTCTCGTCGCGCTCGTCGATGCCACCGGCATCCTGATCGGCCTGCTGATCCTGCAGGTGCCGCTCGCAATTCCGCTGGCCGTGCTGACCTTCATCCTGTCGTTCATCCCGATCGTCGGAGCGGTCCTCGGCGGCATCATCGCTGCCCTCGTCGCGCTCGTCTCGAATGGCCCACTCAACGCCCTTCTCGTCGTGGGCGTGGTGGTCCTCGTCAATCAGCTCGAGGGCAACCTCCTCCAGCCTGTCCTCATGGGCAGGTCGATGCGGCTGCATTCCTTCGCGATCCTCATCGTGCTGGCCGGGGGCGCCGCGATCGGCGGCATCCTCGGCGCCGTGCTGGCGGTTCCGATGGCTGCGGTCGTGTGGGGCGCGATCCAGGTCTGGGACGGGCCCGACACCCCCGCGCGGTGGGCGCGTCCGCGCAAGGCGGTCGGTTCCTGAGGGCGAGTGACGGATGCGGAGCGCGGGGGCCGCTGGCTCCGCTCAGCACGCCGAACAGAGGGATCCCGAGACGGCGCGCGAGGGCATCCGTCAGAGCACGACGATGACCTGTGCGAGCAGGATCTTCACGACCATCGCGGCGGGGTACACCAGGCTGTAGCCGAGTGCGACGCGGATGTCGTAATGGGTGCGGGAGTTCGCGAAGCCGAGGATCGCCGGGTTCGTCTGCGATCCGCCGACGACGCCGGAGAGCCGGGTGCCGCCAGTGCGGAAGGCGTACTTCACGACGAGGAAGGTGCCGAAGGTGGCGATCAGGGTCACCACGACCCCGACACCGGCCAGCACGAACACCTCGCCCGAGACGAAGGCCGGCACGATGAGCGACCCGGCGTTGGCTCCCGCGTAGGCCAGGAAGATGAGCAGTCCGAGCTCGGCGAGGACCGTGGCCGCGGTGTGCGGAAGCGCCAGGACGAACGGTCCCAGGCGGCCGACGCGGCCCATGACGAGCCCGATGATGAGCGCGCCGGCGGCGAAGCCGAGGCTGAAGTGCGAACCGCCCGGCAGCGGGATCTGGATCGAGCCGAGGAGGAGGCCGATCGTGATGCCGATGCCGAAGGCGGCGGGGTTGAGGTCGGCGAGGCCTCGCTCGGAGTCACCGAGGAACGTCGTCACCTCGGGCATGGTGTCGGTGGGGCCGACCACCCGCAGGCGGTCGCCCAGCTGCAGCACGAACGAGGGGCTGCCGACGAACTCGACGTCGCCGCGCCGCACCCGCACGATGTTCGCCCCGAAGCGCGCCCGCAGGCCCAGGCTCTCGATCGTCCGCCCGGCGTGCTTGGACTCGGAGAGGATGATCCGGCGGAAGTCGAGCCGGCTGCGATCACTGGCGATGTCGATCGCCGAGGTGTGGCCGAGCTCTGCCGCGACCTGATCCACGACATCGCTCGGGCCGACCACGTTCACGACATCGCCTGCCGAGAGGGTCGTGTCGGGCCCGATGGCCTCCACCGGGCCGTCTCCGCCGGCGCTGCGACGCGAGAACGCCACGCGGTTGCCGTGTGCTTTGGCGATGTCGGTCGTCCTGCGCATCGACGTGGTGTCGACCCGGATCGGCTTGTCGACGATCGGGCTCGGGGTGTCCTTGTCCTTGTCGCTGTTGCGCAGCGCGAGCGCAACGGCTCCCATGGCCGCGATGACGGCGAACGCGTAGGTGCTGGCGTAGCCGACAGTTGCCTCGGCGCTTCCGCCCGTCGCCGCGAGCGCCGGCGTGTTCGTCACCGCCCCGGCGAAGACACCGGCGATCGTGACGGGCGTGAGGTTCACCAGCTTCCCGAGGATGATCGCCGTGAAGGCCGCGAGCGCCATCATCACGGTCACCACGATCATCAGCGGGTACGCCGTCTTCATGGCGTTGAAGAAGCCCGGACCGGCGATGATGCCGGTGCAGAAGGCGAAGACGACCAGTCCCACGTCGCCGATGTAACTGGGGATCGCGATCGGCTGGCCGACGGCGACACTCCAGGCGACGAGCCCCATCGCGCTGAACAGCACCGCGACCGCACCGAGCGACACCCCACCGACCCTGATGCGGCCCAGCGCAGAGCCGATACCCAGGAGCAGGAAGACGACGATCACCGGCTGCGCCGCGAGGAACGTGAAGATGACGTCCACCCGCACCTCCCGTCATCTGAAGCGAGCACCCGCTCTGAGTCTGCCGTGATGGCACGTCGACCGCTACGGCCGTGGGCTCGGACATCTGTGCGTGTCGCCTGCGGGACGGCAGGATGGACGCCATGCCCTACGACATCCCCGCCCCCATGCTCGCGAAGTCCGTTCCGCAGGTGCCCGCGCAGGATGCGGTCGCGGGCGGGCTCAGTTTCGAGCCCAAGTGGGACGGGTTCCGGGCGCTCGTGTCGTGGGACGGGACCGAGGTCGAGATCGGCTCACGGGGGGCCAAGCCGCTCACCCGCTACTTCCCCGAGCTCGTCGACGCATTCTCCCGACTCCTGCCCGAGCCGTGCCTGCTCGACGGCGAGGTCGTCGTGCCGAAGGGCGCGGCCGGCGCGCAGCGGCTGGACTGGGAGTCGCTCTCGCAGCGCATACATCCGGCGGCATCCCGCGTGACCAAGCTCTCCGTCGAGACGCCGGCGATGTTCATCGCCTTCGACCTGCTCGCGCGCGGCGATCGCGACCTGCAGGGCGAGCCGTTCTCGGTGCGCCGGGCGGAGCTCGTCGATCTGCTCCGCGGAGTGCCGCATCCGCTGCACCTCACGCGCACGACGCAGGACGCAGACCTGGCGCACGGCTGGCTGGCCGAGTTCGAGGGCGCGGGCCTCGACGGCGTCATCGCGAAGCCGCTCGCCCAGCCCTACGCGCCCAACAAGCGCACGATGTTCAAGATCAAGCATGCGCGGACGGCGGATGTCGTCGCCCTCGGCTATCGGGTGCACAAGTCCGGGCTGGGCGTGGGCTCGCTCCTCGTGGGGCTCTACGGCGAGGACGGCACGCTCTACCCCGTGGGCGGCGTGGCGGCGTGGAGCAACGCCCGCCGGCTCGAGCTCGTCGACGAGCTCGAGCCGCTCGTGCAGCGCGGCGACGACGGTGAGGCGCTTACCGGTGAGGGCGAGAAGTCGCGCTTCGCCGCTGCGCGCAAGGACTCGTCGTTCGTCAAGCTCCGCCCCGAGCGCGTGCTCGAGGTGCGCTACGACCAGCTCGAAGGATGGCGCTTCCGCCACACGGTGCAGTTCGAGCGGTGGCGCCCCGACCGTGATCCGCGCTCGTGCACCTATGAGCAGCTCGAGACCGTCTCGGCCTACGACCTGGGCGACGTGCTGGACTGACGGATGCCGGGCGCCGGCCTGATTCCGGCATCCGCGCCACCCGGCGGCAAGAGCGGCGCGAACGCGCCTGATTCCGGCATCCGCGCCACCGATAGAGACAGCGGATGCCGGAAACTGCAGCGCCCGCGGCGCAACCAGTCGCAGGCCTGCCACGGGGAGCACGCGAGGCGTATGGTTCGGCTCAGCGGATCAATCCCGATGAGAGGTCGCCATGTCACCCTCGCCGCGTTTCGACGCGCGCGTCAGGCGCGCCGGACTTCCCGCGGTCGTGCTCCTCCTCGCCATGGCGTCCGGATGCACGGCCGGCCCCACGCTCACGCCCACGCCGACGCCGACGCCGACGCTCACCGCCGCGCTGGACGAAGTGGTCGAGGCCCAACTCGCCGAACGCGATCCCCATGACGGCGTCCGCGCTGTCCTGGTGCTCGAGGATGGCGACCTGATCTATGACCGTTACATCGGCTCGGGCCCGGACGACTACTGGGATATCCGATCGGTCACCAAGAGCTTCACGGCCACGCTCGTCGGAATCGCGATCGACCAGGGACTCATCTCCGATGTGGATGCGACCCTTGGTGAGCTGCTGCCCCGCTGGTCGGCGCAGCTCACAGCTGAGACCAGCGCGATCCCCCTGCGAGCTGTTCTCACCCACACGGCGAATTTCGTGCCCGAGAACCAGACCGACGCCTCTGGCGTGTTCATGTCAGCCGACCCGGTCGGAGAGATCCTCGCAACGCGCGCCCGCATGGGCCCAGGCGACGGGTACTTCAACTATTCCGGTGCCGGTTCCCACGTTCTCGCCGCGATCGTTTCGGAGGCGGCCGGTATGCCCGTGCTCGCGTTCGCTCGTCAGTATCTGCTCGATCCACTGGGCATCGTGACACGGCCGGCCTTGGAGCCCACCATCCCCTTCCCCTCGACCCCGGAAGAGTATGAACTTCAGGCGAAGGCCTACCACGAGGCCGAATTCGCATGGCCCGTCGACGTCACGGGGATCCATCTCGGCTCGGGGTTGATGAAGCTCCGACCATCGGATCTGGCGAAGCTCGGTCAGCTGTACCTCGACCGAGGGCAGTGGAACGGGACGCAGCTCGTCTCCGAGTCATGGGTCGAGCAGGCCACCATGCCCCAAGTGGAGGTACCGGCGCGGCGCGGTCACACCGATCACTACGGGTTTCAGTGGTGGGTATCGTCCGCCGACCATTTCTTCAGCGCGATCGGCATCGGAGGCACCGTCGTCGTGGTGGATCCATCCCGGAAACTGGTCGTCGTGGTCGCGTCCGAGATCGGCCTCGACCAATCCCCCATAGAAGCGATGCTCCCGGGCAACGCCCGCGACCTGGCGAAAGCCATCCTGAACGAGTTCGAGGCGGAGGGCTGAAGCCCTGCCGGCCTCAGTCCCAGTTCGCCTCGTTCTTCCTGCTGGGCTGAACGCGCGGCGGCTCGCCCGGCATCTTCGGGAAGTCCGGCGGGAACGGCAGCTCGCCGAGCCCGGCATCCAGATCCCGCTGCCACCACTCGAGGAGCGTGTCGATGGTGCCCCGCTCGTCGAGAAGGGTGTTCCAGGGGTCGCCGTGATCGGCGAGACGCTGCGGCAGCGAGCGCACTGTGAAGGATGAGGGGTCGACTCCGGCCTCGAGCTCGTCCCACGTCACCGGCGTGGACACGGTGGCACCGGGCAGCGCACGAGGACTGTAGGCGCCGGCCATCGTGCGGTCGCGATTCGCCTGATTGAAGTCGATGAAGATGCGGTCTCCGCGCTCTTCCTTCCACCAGTTCATCGTGACCCTGTCGGGCATGCGCCGTTCGAGCTCGCGCCCCGCGGCGATCACCGCGTGCCGCACGTCGAGGAACTCGTGCGTCGGCTGGATGGGGCAGAAGACGTGGATGCCGCGGTTGCCGCTGGTCTTGACGAAGGAAGTGAGGCCGGCTTCGGCCAGTACCTCGCGCATCGCGGGGGCGACGGCTGCGGCATCCGCGAATCCGGTGTCTCCATACGGATCGAGGTCGATCCGCAGCTCGACCGGATTGTCGACGTTCGCCGTCAGCGACGCCCAGGGGTGGAAGACGATCGTGTTCATCTGGACGGCCCACACCGCCGTGGCGATCTCGGTGAGGATGAGCTGCGGATGCCGACGCCCGCTGTTGTAGGTGACGGTCTGGGCCTGGACGAAGGACGGCGCGCCCTTCGGCGGGTTCTTCGAGTAGAACCGCTCGCCGTCCACCCCCTCGGGGAACCGCTCGAGCGAGACCGCTCGGTCGCCGTTCGCCGAAAGGAACGGGCCCGACACCGCCAGGAGGTACTCCGCGAGTTCGTGCTTGGTGATCCCCAGCTCGGGCCAGAGCACGCGGTTCGGGCTGGAGAGTCCGACCTCGCGGTCGCCGTCCGGTCCGGGGACGGTCACGGTGATGCGTTCCGACGCCATGCACTGACTTTAGCGACCGGGTCCCACAGCCCGAGGCCGTCGCTCAGCCCCACGATCCGCTGAAACCACCGAGTTCACCCGAAACCACCGAGTTCGACGCGCTGAACTCGTGGTTTCGCGCGAGGTCAATGGTTCGAGACCCCGAAACGCCGTGCGCGGTGATTCAGGCCGGGATGATGCCGGCGAGGTCTGCCCGTGTGAGCTTGATCCACGGGCCCGCGGGGTCGATCAGCACGCCCGTCACCTCGGGGTCGGAGGCAAGAGCCTTGCCGAGCTGCGCGCCCGTCATCGGGGCGGGCTGGTCGCCCCGACCCAGCGCGACCACTTCGAGGGGATGCGAGTACACCTCGAGGTAGCGCTCGCCCTCGGCGGTGCGCGCCTCGGCGACGCCCAGTCGATCGGACTCCCCCACGCGCCGCACCGCGACCCAGAAGGGCACCCGCGAGAGCGCGTCGGCGATGGCCGGCGCCGTCGCGGCGGTGCGATCTGACACGAGCAGGCTCTTGATCGTCACTTCCGAGTCCATGCTCTCGAAGATCTTCTCGAGCATCGGCCGGCGGAGCACTGCGCTGTGCGGCGCGGAGGCCGGATCGATCACGATGCCGGCGTGCGGGCCGGCGAGCACGTAGCGCAGGATGGCCAGAGCCGACTGCCCCATCGCCGATGTGTCGGTGTCGCCGTCGCGCTTGACGCTCTCGGACAGCGCTGCGCCGCCGCTGAACACGAGGACGAACGTCTCCTCGCCGAGCTTGGCGACCGCGAGCGGCGGCTGAGCCCCCTGTGCCAGCAGGGAACGGGCATCGCCCTTGACACGGAGCACGAGCGGACCCTGCAGAAGCTGGCGCGCGACCTCGAGGATCTGCGGCGGCGACGGCGGGCTGTCGAGCGCGCGGAGCGCCTCGGCGAGCAGCACGTTGTCGCGGATGCCGGGCAGCGTCTCTGTGGTGGGCGGTGCGATCTCGCGCGCCGGAGCCTTGGCGGGCTCAGGGGTGGGCAGCCCGGAGGCCTGAGGGGCGCGCTCCGGGGTTGTCGCCCCCATCCCCCGGTACGCCGATACCGAGATGCCGACGGATGCCGCATCGGCGGCGGTGTCGACGTGCCCGGGTGCCTCCGCGCCGGTATCAGCCTGCGCCGGCTCGACGGCCACGGAGGGCGCAGCATCCGGAATCGCGTCTTCGCCCGCCGGATCTGCCGCCTGAGGATCCTGCGGCGGGGAAGTATCGGACTGCTGGTCCCGGTCGCGCTTGCCGCGGGAGAAGAGTGGCATCAGGCGAGCCTAGCCCGACAACCCCATGCTCGTCGGGTGCATCCCGTGCAGAACCGACAGGTGTGGTCAGATCTTCTCGATCGGCGCGATCTTGACGAGCAGCTTCTTGGGACCGGCCTTGTCGAACCGCACGTGCGCGACGCGCTTCGCGCCTTCGCCGGTCACGGCATCCACTTTTCCTTCGCCGAAATCGTCATGACGGATGCGGTCACCCGGCACGAGCTGCATGTCGCCGTTGTCACGCACCTTGGCGGGGATGCGGTTCGCGAAACGCTCGATCGACGTCGACTTCGGGACGAGGTCTTCGCCGTAGCGGCTCGATCCCGAGCTGTTGCCGAAGCCGCCGGGGCGCCGGGCGTTGAGGGCGCGAGACTGCGAGCCGCCGCGTGAATTGACGTCGCCCGGAGACTGACGCCAGTCCAGCAGCTCGGCGGGGATCTCCTGGAGGAATCGGCTCGGCATCGCGACGGTGACCTCGCCGAACAGCGCCCTCGTCATCGCGAGGGTGAAGTAGAGGCGCTTGCGGGCACGGGTCACGCCGACGTAGAACAGCCGGCGCTCCTCTTGCGGACCGCCGGGTTCACCCGCCGAGATGCGGTGCGGGATGAGGTCTTCCTCGACGCCCGTGATGAAGACGGCATCGTACTCGAGGCCCTTCGCGGTGTGCATCGTCATGAGCGAGACCGAGCCCGACGCGTCTTCGAGGTCGTCGGCATCGGACACCAGCGCGACCTCGGTCAGGAAGTCGATGATCGTGCCCTCGGGGTTGTTGCGGGCGAACTCGCGGGCGACCGCCACGAGCTCGTCGAGGTTCTCGAGGCGCGCTTCGTCCTGCGGGTCGCGGCTCGCGCGCAGAGCATCGAGGTAGCCGCTCTTCTGCAGCAGGAGCTGGAGGCCCTCCGCCACGGCCGTCGGCGGCGCAAGCTCGCCGGTGGCGGGCAGCATGTGCTCGGATGCCTCGGCCAGCACGGCATCGAGCTGGGCGATCCCCGCCTGGATCTTGGGTCCGACACCGAGCGCCGAGGCGTTCGCGAGGGCATCGCGGAACGTGATGCCCTCGTCGGCGGCGTAGCGCGCGATGGCCGTCTCGGTGACGTCGCCGATCCCGCGCCGCGGCTTGTTGAGGATGCGTCGCACCGCCATCTCGTCGGCGGGGTTCGCGACCGCCACGAGGTACGCGAGCGCGTCCTTGATCTCGGCGCGCTCGTAGAACTTGGTGCCGCCCATGATCTTGTAGGGCAGCGCAGAGCGGATGAAGATCTCCTCCAGCGCACGGGACTGGGAGTTCGTGCGATAGAAGACCGCAATCTGCGAGTAGTCGACTCCCGCACGGCGGAGGCGGTCGATCTCGTCGGCGACGAACTGGGCCTCATCGTGCTGCGAGTAGCCGGTGAAGCCGACGATCTTCTCGCCCGCGCCGACGTCGGTCCACAGCTTCTTGTCTTTGCGGTCGAAGTTGTTGCTGATGACGGCGTTCGCCGCCGTCAGGATGTTCTGGGTCGACCGGTAGTTCTGCTCGAGCAGCACGACGCGGGCACCAGGGAAGTCGCGCTCGAACTCAGAGATGTTGCGGATGTCGGCGCCGCGGAAGGCGTAGATCGACTGGTCGGAGTCCCCGACCACAGTGAGCGAGGCTCCTTCGAGCTCAGGGGCTTCGGAGGGCTCGAAGATCATCATGCCGCCCGAGGCATACGGGTCGGCCGCGGCCCCGACCACGGGTCGGGTGAGCTCGTGGATGAGCGCGTACTGGGAGTGGTTGGTGTCTTGGTACTCGTCGACAAGGATGTGGCGGAACCGCCGGCGATAGACGTCGGCGACGTGCGGGAACGCCCGGAACAGGTACACCGTCTGCGCGATCAGATCGTCGAAGTCGAAGGCGTTCGCCCGTTGCAGCGCCCGCTGATACTCGCTGAAGAGCTCCACGAAGATGCGCTCGGCAGGGTCTTCCATGTTGGCCGAGCGGGCATAGGACTCCGCGTCTGCCAGCTCGTTCTTGAGCTTGGAGATCTTGCCCTGCACCGCGGCGGGAGTGAGGCCGAAGGCGTCGGCCTCGTGCTCTTTGACGAGGCGCTTGATGAGGGCGCGCGAGTCGCCGGAATCGTAGATCGTGAAGGCCTTGGTGAAGCCGAACTGCTGGGCCTCGCGCCGCAGGATGCGCACGCACGCCGAGTGGAAGGTCGAGATCCACATGCCCTGCACGGCGTCACCCACGAGGTGCGCAACGCGCTCGCGCATCTCGCCCGCCGCCTTGTTCGTGAACGTGATCGCGAGGATCTGACTCGGCCAGGCCTCTTTGCTGCGCAGCAGCGACGCGATGCGTCGCGTGAGCACACTGGTCTTTCCCGACCCTGCGCCCGCGACGATCAGGAGCGCCGGGCCACGGTAGGTGACGGCTTCACGCTGCGGCGGATTGAGTCCCGCGAGGAGGTCTTCGTCGGGGCGGAAGCTCGACGCGCCGGGCCCGCGCTCGCTGCCGACGATGAGGGGCGTGGATGCGTCGGTCATGTCCCTTCGAGTCTAAACGCGGGCGCCGACAGCGACGCCCGGGTCAGAAGACGTCCGGCACGTAGCGGTACGCGTAATTCGGGTCGACGTAGTCACCCGCCTGCTGACGCGCGGGGAGCACGGGCTCCTCGTGCGGCACCTCGGCATAGGGCACCTGCGACAGGAAGTGCGTGATGATGTTGAGCCGCGCACGCTCTTTGTCGTCCGAGACCGCGACGTGCCACGGCGCAGTGGGAGTGTCGGTGGCGGCGAACATCAGATCGCGCGCCCGGGAGTAGTCGTACCAGCGGTTGTAGGACTTGAGGTCCATCGGCGAGAGCTTCCACGTCTTGCGTCCGTCGTGGATGCGGTCCTCGAGCCGCTTCGTCTGCTMCTCGGGGCTGACTTCGAGCCAGTACTTCAGCAGGATGATGCCCGAGTCGACCATGGACTGCTCGACGAACGGCACCTGCTCGAGGAACTTGTCGGCCGTCGCGTCATCCGTGAAGCCCATCACCCGCTCGACGCCCGCGCGGTTGTACCAGCTGCGGTCGAAGATGACGACCTCGCCCGCGGCGGGCAGATGCGGGATGTACCGCTGGATGTACATCTGGCTGAGCTCGCGCTCGGTGGGCGCCGGGAGCGCCACCACGCGGAAGACCCGCGGGCTCACCCGCTCGGTGATCGCCTTGATGACACCGCCCTTGCCTGCGCCGTCGCGGCCCTCGAAGACGATGCAGACCTTGGCTCCGGAGTACTTGACCCACTCCTGCAGCTTCACGAGCTCGATGTGCAGCCGCTTGAGCTCCTTGGCATACTGCTTGCCGCTCAGGCCGCCGCCCTCGTTCGACTTCTTGGACATCGGCGTCTCCTCGGTTCCTCGTGCGGCGAGGCGCGCACGTGGCGTCAGCCTAGCCCTGGGAGGGGACAGGATGCCGCGACCCGGCCGAGTCCGCGCCCTTGCCGTCGCGGCTCCCCCACGGGAGGGTCAGCAGCACGCCGACGGCGCAGATCACGGCACCCAGTGCGGCCGCCCACCACGCGGTGTCGTCCGGGATCTCGAGGTACGTCGTGAGGCCGAGGATGCGCGCGAGGCCCCAGGGCAGGAGCCCCATCTGGTCGTTCCATGCCGAGAGGACGGTCTCGAGGCCGAGCAGGCCGACGACCGCAGCGGGGAGGGCGAGTCCGGCGCCGACGGCCGTGAGGATGATCCCGGTTCCCCGGCGACGGCCGAACTGAGTGGAGAGGGCCCAGCCCGCCGCGACGAAGACCCACACGAAGAGGGCGAAGGCGACCGAGATGTAGAGCGTCCGCCGTACCGGGTCGGTCCAGAACGCGAACCAGTAGCCGCCCGGCCCGGTGAACGAGAGGGCGGTCAGCGTCACGATGCAGCGCAGCACGATCACGCCGCCGACGGCCGCGATGACGGGCCACGGCGAACGGCGGCGGAGGAACAGGTCGACCACGATGAGGAAGACCAGCCAGGCCCCGAGCACGAGCACGAGGTGCGTCCACGAGAGGAAGGAGGTCTGCACGGCGCGCGTCGCGACGAGGAGGCCGCCCGGGACGAGGACCAGCATCCATCTGTCCAGAGGGAGCAGCCCGAGGATCGACTCGCGCGCCCGCCAGGGACGGGTCGAGGCGAGCCAGGTGCTGCGCGCGGCCGCGGCGCCGGGCCTGCGCACCAGACGTGTGCGCGCGGCGACCATGCCGATCACGAGCCACCCGAGAGCGAGCGCGAGCAGCACGCGGGCGATCCATGCCATCGCCTCGTCGCGGTCCGCGCGCTGCACGCCCAGCTCGGCGGCGGCGAGGTTCCACGCGGGGTGGGCGAGGTCGCCCGTGTAGGTGTCGAGGTGTGCGTCGGCGAGGGCGACGTACTCGTCGCGGGCTTCGGTCCACGCGGCGTGCGCCGCCGGGTCGAGGGTGTCGTGCCAGCGCATCTGCTGCAGGAACATCGCGCGGTAGGCGCCGAGCAGCTTGAGCACGTCGGCCTGGTACGAGAGTGCGCCGATCAGGTCGTCGCGAAGCGCGGGATCACGCCAGGTGCCGGCATCCGTCCCCGCTACTGTGTCGCGCATGCGCTCGGCCGTTGCGACGGCCTCGGCTCCCGCCGCGATCGTCTCGTCGACCCGGTCGCCCGTGATCTCGTAGATGACGCCGAGGGTGGCACTGTCGCCGGTCAGGATGTCCCACTCGAACAGCCACATCTGGGGCGGCGGATGCAGCCCGAGTGCCACCGTCCGCACTTCGGCGAACGGCTCGATGTAGAGGCCCTGCGTGATGGCGTCGCGTGACTGCGCCATCGCGTCGGCGATGGCCGTCGCGGTTGCGGGATCATCCGAGAACCACTCGCGCGCCCAATCGACGGTGACCTGGCCGATGTCGGCCTGAGGGTCGCGGGCAAGAGCCGCGGCGGCCTGGGTGTTGAGCTCTGAGAGGTGCCAGAAGCCGGTCTTCAGGTAGAGGATCATCGGACCCGCGCGCCAGGGACCGCCGTCCTGCGTCCACGTCCAGATGCCCTCGACGTTCGGATTCGACGCGAGGATCGTCTGCAGCGCCCACTGGTACTCGGGGCCGAGATCGTTCGGGAACGAGCCGAACGCCTCGAACTCGCGTCGGCTCTGGAACTCGATGATGCGGCGCTGGTCGCCCGTCTCGAGGGTCTCGTTGAGGGGCAGCCAGCTGTAGAAGTCGCCGAGCGTGTACTTCGTCGACACGATGAGCGCCGGGGAGTCGATGCCGTCGAGCACCGCGTGGTACGAAGCGGGGTCGGTGTGCATGTCGCCGACATCGCCGATCCCGACGCTCCACGTGCGGAAGATCACCTCGCGCTCGGTCTCCTCGGCCTGCGCGGAGTACGTCTCGAGCATCGTCCGCACCGCGTCGACCGTGCGCACCGCGATCTCGGAGTAGTAGTTCCAGCCCGGCTCCTGGTAGACGTTGCCGCCCTCGCCGATGCGGATCAGGATGCCCGACAGCGCCGGCTCGGCGGCGTACAGCTCGTCGAGCGCGGCCGTGTACACCTGCCACAGTTCGGGGTTCTCGGTGTCGAGGCCTCCGAAGCGGCTGTCGAAGTAGTCCGCGAGCTCGGGGGTGAGCGTCGGCATGTCGGTGCGGAGGAAGATCTTGACACCCAGCTCTGCGGCGCGATCCCAGAACGGCCCGAAGGCCTCGCGGAGCGCGAGCGCGCGAGCCTCGTGCGGGTCGCCGTCCGGATAGACGGGACCGTCGGGCACATCGGCGAAGGTCGCGAACTCGACGAATCCCGGCCAGGACACGGCGTTGTAGCCATTCGCCACAGAGTGCGCGAGGAAGCTCTCCCAGTCGTCGTACGCGAGCGCCAGGGCATCCTGGTCGATGTAGGGCGGGTCGGCGAGGTATACGTCCTCGAAGGCCCGCGAGACGTGGGAGTAGTCGGTGCCGTCCACCCACTGCGACGGGTCGGGGTCCACGCCGACGGCGCCGAGATCGACCATGCGGAACGGGAGGTCGGCGGCGGGCTGCGCACCGAGCCTTGCGGTGACGTCCGTGCCGGTGCGGGTGGCATCGGCCAGGTCGTAGACGCCTCGCGCTGCTCCCGCTTCGCTGGCCGCGTCGATCCGCAGCGCGGTCGCGTCGCCGCTCAGGGTGTACGAGTCGTCAGAGTCGTCGCCCTCCCCCGCAGAAACGGTGAGGGATGCCTCGCCCGACGTCTCGGCGCCGGCTGCGGCATCCGTCAGATCCTCAAGAGCGAGCGAGATGCGTGGTGTCACAGGCGCATCGACGGTGGAGAAGCGAGGGGCGGCCACGGGAGCGGCGACCTCAGGGACGACGGGGTCGGCCGGGGTCATCTGCGTGGAGGGCTCGGTGGATATGCCGAGCGCGTCACCGACCACGACGCCCACGCCGAGACCGAGGGCGAGGAGGACGATGGCGGTGACGACAGCGAGGATCCCCCGTCGTCGCGCCATAGACATGGGGAGAAGCCTAAGGGGCCGGGTCGCGGCATCCGTTCCCGGTCGCCCTCTCGCGGCCGCCTTCGCCGGAATCGTTACGGTTCCGTGGCCACAGCGAGTCGCATGCCGGGATCAGCGCTGGCGGCGGACGGCCCTCCCGATGCGCGCGGCGGCCTCGTCGAGACCCTTGATCGGGGTATCGCCGAATGCCAGCCGCAGATGGCGCCCGGCATCCGTCCCGGGTCCCGAAGCGAAGAACGAGCCGCGCTGATAGAGCACGCCCTCGTCGCTCGCGTCATCGGCGAGGCGGTCGGTGTCGATCCTCTCGTCGCGCACGCGCGGCCAGAGGAAGAGGCCGCCGAGGGGCACCTCGATGTCGAACACGCCGGGGGCCTCGCGCTCGAGGGCAGCGGCGAGCGCCCGCGCCCTGCTCGCGTACAGTCCGCGCGCCGCCGTGAGCGTGCGATCGAAGAGCCCCTCGTCCTGGGTGAGCAGGTCGGCGACGATCGCCTCGACCAGGGTCGACGAATGCGAGTCCTGCCGGCTCCGCAGGGCCACGACGTCGGGGACGAGTGCGTCGGGCAGCACGAGCCAGCCCAGCCGGAGCCCGGGCCCGAGCGTCTTGGTGAACGTGTTGACGTGGATGACCTGCTCGGAGTGGTTGAACGGCTCCTCGTCGGCCGACCCACCCTCGAAGCGCAGCTCGCGGTAGGGATTGTCGGCGAACACGACGAAGCCGTAGTGCTCCGCCAGCCGCACGAGCTCGCGCCGGCTCTCGACCGGCAGCGACCCCTGCGACGGGTTGTGGAAGTCGGGAACCGTGTAGAGCGCGGACGGGCGCGCACCCTCTCGCAGGTGCGTCTCGAGCTCGTCCAGGTCGAGTCCGGCTGCGCCCACCCGCACGGGAAGTGTCCGCGCGTCCGAGAGCTCCAGACCGCGGAGGAACAGCGGGAAGATCGGAGTGTCGACCGCCACGAGGTCGCCTCGCTCCACGGTCGTCTGGATCGCCAGCGCGAGGCCGTGGAACCCCCCGTTCGTCACGACGATCCGCGAGACATCCACCCCCTCGCGCTGCGCGATCCACTCGCGCAGGAGCGGAATCCCCTCGGTGCGCGAGTACTGGAGCGCCGGGAGCCCGGGCTCGGCGAGGACGCGCGCGGCCGACTGGGCGAGCTCCGCCGCCGGGAGCGCCGACGGGTCGGGGATCCCTCCGAGCAGCTCGATGGCATCGGGCCGGCGCTCGCGAAGCGTCTGGTCGCCGAAGCCCTTCGGACGGGAGAGGGCTGCGATGAGCGCGGTCGCACGGTGCTCGTGCGTGAGGGTGTCGATGGTCACGGTGTCCTCCGGATGTCAGATGGTGCGGACCAGCGGCGCGGCGTCGGCGCGGGTCTCGAGCGGTGATTCGGGGCTGGTCTCGGCGAAGCTCTCGCCGCGGGATGCGGGTCGGGGCACGGCGTTGAGCAGTCCGCGCGTGTAGTCGTGCCGAGGATCGTTGAGCACCCGGTCGGCGGGGCCGCTCTCGACGACCACGCCGCCATGCAGCACCGAGACGCTGTCGGCGACCTGGCGGACGAGTGCGAGGTCGTGCGACACGAACAGGTAGGTGAGGCCCCGCTCGGCTTGCAGTCGCAGGAGGATCTGCACGATCTCGGACTGCACGGTCACGTCGAGGGCGCTGGTCGGCTCATCGAACACGATGACCTCGGGCTCGAGCACGAGCGCCCGGGCGATCGCGACGCGCTGGCGCTGGCCGCCGGAGAGCTCCGACGGTCGCCGCTTCGCGTGCCCGGTGCTCAGGCCCACTGCTGCGAGCGTCGATGCGACGACCGCCGCACGATCGCGCCGCGCCCCGACCTTGTACCGGTCGAGCGGCTCGCGAACGATTGCACCCACCCGCCACGACGGGTCGAGCGACGTGAAGGGGTTCTGGTAGACGAGCTGCAGCTGCCGGCGGGTGTCGCGCACCTCGGCGGTCGAGCGCCCCGCGATCGACTCGCCATCGATGCGAATGGTGCCCTCGTCCGCCTGCTCGAGGCCCAGCAGCAGCCGCAGCGCGGTGGTCTTGCCCGACCCCGACTCGCCCACCAGCGCATGGGTGGTCCCGGCGGCCACCGAGAACGAGACGCAGTCGACGGCTGTGTGCGCCCGACCGTCCACGTGGAAGGTCTTCGTCAGGTCGGTGACCTCGATCCGCGGGTCCGAAGTCGGATCGGGACGACGGATGCTGCGCACCGCGCTGTAGCGATCGGGATTGAGTGACGGAGCATCGTCGCGCAGCCGGACCGTGTAGTCCGACGAGGGCGCGGTGAACACGTCGGCGGTGGCACCGGCATCCTGAACCCGTCCGTCTTTCAGGACGACGATCCGATCGGTCCGCTCGGCCGCGATCGCGAGGTCGTGTGTGACGAGGAGCAGTCCGATGCCACGGTCGGCCTGCAGGTCGGACAGCAGGTCGAGGATGCGCTTCTGGATCGTGACGTCGAGCGCGCTCGTCGGCTCATCCGCGACGATCAGGTGGGGTGCCGGGATGACGGCGAGTCCGATGAGCACGCGTTGCAGCATTCCGCCGGAAAGCTGGTGAGGGTACGAGTCGTAGACGCGCTGCGGATCGCGCAGCCCGACCCGCTCGAAGGTGTCGAGGATGAGGGCTCTGCGCAGGCGGGAATCCCGCGGCTCGACGAGGGCCGCCGCCTCGTGCGCCTGGCCCCCGATCGTGCGCACGGGATTGAGCGCATTGGCGGGGTCCTGAGGGACGAACCCGATCTCGCGTCCGCGCAGCGGGCGAAACCGGCGATCCGAGAGGCCGAGGGTCTCTGTGCGCTGGAACCAGACACTGCCCCGCGCCCGCGCACCCTCGGGCAGAAGGCGCAGGATCGACCGGGCGATCGTGGACTTGCCCGAGCCGGACTCACCGATGAGCGCGAGGCTCTCGCCGCGGCGGAGCCCGAAGCCGGCATCGAAGACGACCTCGTTCCTGCCGTAGGCGACCGTCAGGCCCTCGACGCGGAGGAGTTCAGGAGAAGTGCTGTCGATCATGTGCGTTTCCTCTCTGCGTGCGGTCAGGACGTCTTGCGCAGCCAGCGGCTGATGCGGTTGATCGAGAGGACGGTGGCGATCGTGATGGCGGCGGGGAAGACGAGCAGCCAGGGTGCGCGCGGGTAGTCCTTGCCCGAGGAGATGAGCAGACCCCAGTCCGATGCCGGGGGCGGGTCGCCGTAGCCGAGGAAGGCGAGCCCGGCGATCACGAGGATCGAGAGGCCGAACTGGAGGACGGCCAGCGTCAGGATTGACCGTGAGGCGTTCGGCAGGATGTGGCGGAAGAGGATGTGCGCGCGGGAGCCGCCCTGCAGCGTGGATGCCTCGACGAACACCGCACGGCGCGTCTTGATGACCTCGGAGCGCATGACTCGCGCGAAGACCGCGACGGCGGAAACGCCTGTCGCGATCGCCGCGTTGATCGTTTGGAAGCCGAGCGAGCTCACGATCACCACGGCCAACAGGAAGCTCGGGATGGCGAGGAGGACGTCGACGAGCCGGGCGAGGGCGATGTCGGGCCAGGATCCGAAGGAGCCGGCGACCAGGCCGATCACGCCGCCGACCATGACGCCGATGGCGACGGCGACGAGCGCACTCAGGACCGACGACTGCGTGCCGAAGATCACGCGGGTGAGCTGGTCCCGGCCGAGCTGGTCGGTGCCGAAGAGATGCACGGCGCTGGGTGCGAGGAATTTGTCCTCAGGAACGCCGACTGCGGGGTCGTACGCCGTGAAGGCGCCCGGTGCGACGGCCCAGGCGAGGACGATCGCGAGGAACGCGAACGACACGAGCGTCGTGAGGGGCACGGATGCCGCAAGGGCCCGCGTGGCCGACACCGGCCGGCGCAGGGTGAGAGCTGCGCCGGTCATCGGACGCTCACCTCTTCTTTGATCGGGGCCGGCTCTGGGCCGGTGCCGGTGGTCGCCGGCACGGGGAGGGCCGCGGGCTGGACCGCGACCGGCGCGGAGGCTCGTCGCGCCCTGCCGAGGCTCACGCGCGGGTCGAGGATCGGGTAGGCGAGGTCGGCCAGCAGATTCACGACGACGAACACGACGGCCGCGAGAGAGACGACGGCCTGAAGAACCGGGAGGTCCTGCGTGGCGACAGCGCGCTGGACCAAAGAGCCGATCCCGGTGCGACCGAAGATCGACTCGGTGATCAGCGAGCCGCCGAGCAGCTCTCCGACGATGAGCGCGAGCACCGTCACCGTCGGGAGGGCGGAGGGCTTGAGCAGGTGGCGCCCGAAGACCGCCGTCCGGCGCAGTCCCTGTGACCTGGCCACGGCGACGTACTCCTGCCGGCTCTCGTGGTCGAGGTTCGCGATGAGCACCTCGGCCAGCTGAGCCGACACCGGGATGCCGAGGGCTATGGCGGCGAAGAACGTCGACCACGGACTCTCGGCGTCGATGATCCGGAAGACGCCGAGGCCGAACGCGAACACCTGGATGAGCAGCAATCCGATGACGAAGTTGGGGATGGAGAGGAAGAGCGAGGGGAACGCGCGCAGGACGCCCTGGCCATAGCGGACTGGCAGCACCTGGCTGCCCCACGCGATGAGAGCGGCCAGCACGATCGCGACGACGAGCGCGGTCGAGGCGAGGATGACGGTCGACGGGAGTGCTTCGGCGATGAGCTGGCTCACCGGGATGTTGGAGCGCAGGGAGAGGCCGAAGTCGCCCAGCAGGAAGCGCGTCAGCGACTGCCAGAGCTGGACGAACATCGGCTGGTCGAGGCCGTAGTACTCGACGATCGTCTGGATTTCATCTTCGGTGAAACCGTTGTCGGGATTGCGGAGCGTGCTCGAGACCGGATCGCCCGGCAGCACGCTGATGACGATGAACGTGAAGACGTAGGCCAGGAGCACGACCACGATCGCCTGGGCGATCCGCGGGACGGCGAAGCGGGCGTACTCGGATTTCATCTCGGCCTCCTCGAGAGGTGGGACCGTGGCGCTGCGCGTGAACGCAGCGCCACGAGCGGGACGAAGTAGCCCTTCGACAGCACGTGCTCCTGCACGTCCTCGAAGACCTTCGCGCGCGACTCGGTGTCGGTCGCCGAGGCGAGGGAAGCAGCGAGATCGTTGAGCTGGGCATCGCTGGTGCCGACCTTGAACCAGTCCTCGTCGCCGGGGTTGCTGGCGGTGAGGACGCCGGGGATCGTGCCGATGTCGACGAAGCTTCGGGTGATCTCGGTGGCCGCGACGGTCTTGTTGCCGATGACCTTCGTGCCGTAGGTGACCACGTCGTACGCCTCGATGTCTACTGTGAAGCCGATCTCGGCGAGCTGCTGGGCGACGAGCTCGTCGATCGCCTTCGACGTCGCGAGATAGGGGTTCGGGTAGAGCGTCACAGCGAGCGGAACGCCGTTCTTGGCACGGACTCCGTCGGCGCCCTCGACCCATCCGGCGTCGTCGAGCAGCTCTTCGGACTTCTTGGGGTCGTACGCGAAAGCCGATGTGTGGTCGGTCGCCTCGGGCACGTTGCTCTGCACGAACGTCTCGGCCGCGTGCCAGTCGTCGGTGTAGACCGTCGCCAGGATCTGGTCGCGGTCGATGCCGTGCGTGTAAGCCTGCCGGACGGCCTCGTCGTCGAAGGGCGCGACGGTGGTGTTCAGCGCGTAGCCGTTCGCGAAGCCGAGGTACCGGGGCACCGAGATGACGAAGCCCTCGTCTTTCAGGGCATCCAATTCCTGCGGGGAGGCGTTGTAGGCGACATCCGCCTGCCCTGCCTGCACCGCTCCGGTGCGCAGAGTCGGCTCGGCGACGATCTTGTAGGTGAGCGAGTCCAGATAAGCCGGGCCTTCGTGATCGAGTGCCTCGGGCCCCCAGTCGTAATCGGCCCGCTTGGTGAGGACGACGCTGTCGCCCTCCTTCCAGGACTCGACGACGAAGGGGCCGCTTCCGATGTCGTTCGAGAGATCGGCCTGCTCCTCGGCGGAGAGCGACAGCGTCGAGGGCGAGATGAGGATCGAGCCGTGGTACGCGAGCGTCGGGATGAAGCTCAGAGTGGGCTTCGAGAACGTGACCTTCACCGTCGTGTCATCGACGGCCTCCGCCGCGACGTAGTTCGCCGACGGAAACAGGCCGATGCGCGCGATGCCCTTGTCGGGCGCGCCCTTCGCCCAGATGTCGATGTTCGCGACGACGGCTGCGGCATCCAGCGAGGTTCCGTCCGAGAAGGTGACCCCGTCCTTCAGGTGGATCGTGAACTCGGTCGCGTCCGCGCTCTGCTCCCAGCTCTCGGCGACCCAGGGGCTGAGATTGCCCTCGCCGTCGACGTAGATGAGCTTGTCCGTGATGTGGCCCCACACGTGGCCCTGATAGCTCGAGATGGAGCTGGAGTTCGGGATCCAGGTGGCGCCGAGCGAGTCGATGAGGAAGACGAGGTCGCCGCCTTCCTTCGGCGAGACAGAAGCGGTGTCGACGCTCGCCGTGTCGGTGCTGGGGCCGGCGCAGGCCGTGACGAGCGCCGTCGTCGTGAGAAGGGCGGTGGCCGCGACCGCGGCCCGCCAGAGGAATCGTCTCTTGGTCATTCTTCTTGTCCTTGCTGTGATGTGGGGATGGGTGGCGGCGCCGAGGCGCCGACGTCTCAGAACGCCTTGCCCGGGTTGAACAGGGCGTGTGGATCGAACGCCGCCTTGACCGCCCGCTGCGCGGTGAGGCTGCGTTCCGAGAGCTCGAGCGCGGCGAGCTCTCGCTTGACCGTGCCGATGCCGTGCTCGCCGCTGACGGTGCCGCCGAGGGCGAGTGCCAGGCGGACGAGCTCGTCGGCCGCCTCGTGCAGCTCGGCGGGCGGCGATGCGGGATCGGCGCCTGCGGGGATCGGCTTGGTGATGATCGGATGCAGATTCCCGTCGCCGGCGTGCGCCACCGCGCCGATCTCGACCCCGAACCGGGCCTCGAGGCTCGGCAGGGCGCGGTACACCTCGGGGATCCGGGACTTCGGCACCGCGATGTCACCGCCGGCGAACCACGTGTCGTCGTCGAACCCGCGGCCCCCACGACGGAGCGCCCAGAGCGTCTCACCCTCGGCATCGTCCTCAACTCGGACGACTCCCCCGACGCCTTCGAGGGCAACCCGCAGATCGGCGAACTGCTCGTCGATGCCGTAGCCGTCGAGCTCGATGAGGAGCAGCGATCCCCCGCGTTCCCGCAGGTCGGTGCCGCGATGCCGGTCGATGTTGCGGAGGGTCCGCTCGTCGAGGAACTCGATGACGGCGGGCCTCACGCGACTGCGGGTGATGGCGGCGAGCGCCGAAGCCCCGTCGTCGGTCGAGCCGAAGAAGGCGGTGATCGTGCGGCGCGCGACAGGGAGGGGCCGCAGGCGCACGGTCGCCCGCACCACGATGCCGAGGATGCCCTCCGAACCGACGAAGAGCGAGACGAGGTCGAGACCCGTCACGCCCTTGATCGAACGGTGCCCGACGGAGACGAGACTGCCGTCCGCGAGGACGACGTCGAGGGCGAGGACCGATTCGCGAGTCACTCCATACTTCGCACAGCGCAGGCCGCCCGCGTTCGTGGCGATGTTGCCGCCGATCGTCGAGATCTCGTAGCTTGCCGGATCCGGCGCATAGAAGAGGTCCCACTGGGCGACGTGGGCGTTGAGAGCGGCGTTGAGCACACCGGGCTCGACGACGGCGACCTCATCGAGGGGCGAGACCTCCACGATTCTGTCCAGACGCTCCGTCGACACGACGAGCTGGTCGCCGGCCGCGAGCGCGCCGCCCGACAGACCGGTGCCCGCGCCACGCGGAACGATCGCGACACCGTGCGCCCCCGCGATCCGCACGACCTGCTGCACCTGCTCGGCCGAAGTCGGGAGGGCGACGGCAGGGCCCGCATCGGCGCCGATGCGCGCGCCGCGGGTCGCCGCATCGTGCAGATAGTCGAGGGTGTCCTCAGAAGGATGCCGCACCTCGATCTGCGGGAATCGCCCGAGGTCGGCGAGCACGGAGCGCAGGGCCGTGGACAGCCGCGTGTCGGCGAGTGGAGCGGTCGTCGTGGACATCACGGCGCCTTTCGTGGGGAGGGGCAGGGGCGCCGGCTCGGTGCTCCTCGGCGCTCCCCGACAGTAGGGATGGCGCCGGGCCGCCCGCACACCGCCGCGTCACGGTTGGTTGTCTTGTGTCACATGCCGTCATCGATGCGCGCAGAACGTCATACGCGCTGACCACCGTCGAGACAGCATCCGTCCGCAGATCGGGCTCCGGGTCCGTGCCGTGCGACTCGAAACGGTGACGGATGCCGCGCCACGCGCGTCGCTACGCTCGAGTGCATGAGCGACCCTCGCGAGATCCTGACCCGCATCGAGGCCGAAGAAGCGGAGATCGTGCTCCCCCGCTTCGACCTGGAGGACGCGTGGCGGCTGGGATCGGCGCTGCGCGCCGCAGCCCTGGATGCAGGGCTGCCGATCGTGATCGGCATCACGTTGGGCGAGGCGCGGGTGTTCCATAAGGCGCTGAAGGGATCGAGCGCCGACAACGACGGGTGGCTCGAACGCAAAACGCGCGTCGCCCGCCGGTACGGGCGTTCCTCGTACGCCGTCGGGCAGTCGTTCAAGGCCCACGGGGGCGACTTCGACGTCGACGGCCGCCTCGACACGACGCTCTACGCCGCACACGGCGGGGTGTTTCCCATCACCATTGCGGGGGTGGGCGTCGTCGGCACGGTGGGCGTATCTGGTCTGCCGCAGGAGGATGATCACGCGTTCGTCGTCGAGCACCTGCGGCGATATGCGGCGTCTCTCGCCTGAGGCGGTGCGCCCGTCACGAGAGGACTCACAGCGAAACCCCGGTTAACGCTCTCTCACTCTGTGGGCGACTGGGGCTAGCGTGAGGTCATCGCGACGATCCGGGTGGTCCCGGGCACCGGCTCATACCGGCTGAGCAGCGGGTTCGACTCCCGCCGTCGCGTCGAAGTTAGAAGGTCCGCGATCCCTTGAAAAGACTGGGATCGCGGACCTTCTAGTCCGAGGCCTCGACCTCGAATGGACACAATTTGGACACAAGCGCTGCAGAGCGGGCTCGATCCAGTGCCGCCGAGACGGTATCCACGTCTTCGTCGAAGAGGTCGGCATATACGTCCAGGGTCATCGCCGCCGATGCGTGACCGAGCATTCTTTGGACCGCTTTGACATTGGCGCCAGACGCGATCGCGAGGGACGCCGCCGTGTGACGAAGATCGTGAACGGTCATGCGAGGCAGGCCCGCRTCGGCCAACGCGCGCATGAACCACGATCGCGACGCGCCGGATGATCGCGGTCGCGTGAGATGAACCTCACCGGCTCCGAAGAGAAGGGCGTGCGGCGATTTGCCATCCGCCAGAGCCGCGAGAGATCCGCGAAGGAACGTAGGAAATCCCACAGATCGCAGTTCGTGAGTCTTCGGTGAACCGAGATGCAAGTCGGTTCCGACTACCACGGCGTTCTCGTTGACTGCCAGTCGGCCACGCTCGATGTCGAGGTCGCGGACACGGAGGGCCGACAACTCGCCCCATCGAAGCCCGGTATACGCCGCAACGAGCACAACAGTCGAATGTAGTGGGCCCGCGGCGTCCGCGAGCCGGTCCACCTCCTCGTGAGAGAGGTAACGGTGGGGCTTCTTGAGCTTTCGAGGCAGGTCGACCCCTCGCGCGGGATTGCGTGGAATCCGCCGATCACGGACGGCGACGTCGAGGACCGCAGCAAGCACGCCGTGTGCGCGAATGACAACGGATGCGCTTTTCGGGCGACCGGCTTGTCCGGCGGTCCGCGGGTGCAGGCGTCGGGTGGTGTGCGCGGTCCCTGCGCTCACTTCGGTAATCCACTTCTGCACTTCTGAGTGAGTGATCGCGCCGAGCTGAATCGATCCCCATCGGGGTTCCACGTATACGCGCCACGCATCATCTAGTGGCTTGTAGCTGGACGGTTTCAGCTTCATCCGCTTGACGCCGAGCCAGTTCGGAGCGAGTTCCCCCACGGTCACTCGAGCGCTCGCGGGGTCGATGAACTCTCCGGTCAGCATCTGCGACTCGACGGTAACCAGATAGCGCTCGGCCTCACGCTTGGTCCGGAAGCCTCGCTTGGCCATCTGCCGGTGGTCGGGACGTCTATAGCGCACGCGGTAGCGGCGCCCGGCCGTGGTCTCGTAAGGCTCCACGCTCCCCATACGGACCCCTTCCAAACCCTGTCTTGCGGATCTCCTATACTATTCGACATCGATGCACATGTGTCAGGCCGCGTCATGGGTCAGCTGAAGTCAAGGTGAGGCCGCGCACCGGCAGCGTCGGCGCAGCGCAACCTTCTGATCCGTAGGCGGACGGCAGGAGGCCAGAGAGTCGCGTGAAGCCGCGGATGTCGAGCCTTCGCTCACACATCCGTGCACACATTCGCCCATTCGCCACTGCCACGCACTACAGGCGCCCGACCGTCTCGATGTCCTCCCAGAACTCGGCGGCGACCTCGGCCGACACTGTGGCCCGCGTCGCCGAGATCGCCGCGACGTAATCCTCGACCAAGGGACCTTCAGGGTCTTCCGCGCGGGAGTAGACCGCGTTCTCGAGCGCGGATTGGGATGCCTTTCGGGCGGCATATTCGATGTCTGCTGGCGAGAATCCCTCGGTCATTCCGACCAGGCTCGGAACGTCGAGGCTGCCTGCCGCAGCCGGGATGTAGCGACGCCAGATCGCGTCGCGGGCTTCCTCGTCGGGGAGCCCGATCGGGATGACGTAGTCGAACCTCCCATGCCGCAGGAAGGCGGCATCCAACGCCCTGATGAAGTTCGTCGCGCAGATCAGAAGTCTCCCTGGCTGCTCCCGGAAGGCGGGGATGATCTTCAAGAGCTCGTTCGTGACCCCCTGCGTCGGGGAGGGCGGCTCCCCCTGACGATGCGAGGCGATCTCTTCGACCTCGTCGATGAACACCACAGCATGCTCTAGTTGGGAGATCTTCGTGAAGGTCTCGCGAAGAGCCCCCGCCAGCCCACCGGGGTTCGATGCGAGGCGGGACGGGAAGACCTCGACGAAGGACCACTCGAGGCGCGACGCGATGGCCTTCGCGAACGTGGTCTTGCCCGTTCCGGGCGGGCCGAACAGCACGATGGCACGTGGTGGGACGACACCGAATCTGTCCGCCAGTTCGGACTGCGCGAGCGGCATCACCACACGGCGCTCAAGCAGAGCCTTCTCGGCGGTCATTCCGCCAACGCTGTCCCACAGCCCACGCGGAAGAACGCGTCCGCCCAGCTCGGCGAGGATCTTCAGCTCCTCCCGTTGGACGGGGATGTGACGCTCGAAGTAGTGCAGGTCCTGCTTCAAAGCGAATCCCTGATGCAGGAATGCGCCGATCCTCGTTTCGGCGGCCGGCATGAGCGCCGACATCTTCGAGATGCCCGCAGCCGCCATTCGGGCCTCCAGCGCGGCAAGGAGCGACGAGCCGATTCCGAGGCCGCGCACGTGCGATGCCGTTGCAAGAAAGACCACCCAGCCCTGTGCGTGCGCGACGCGGCCGATGGCAGCGCCGACGACCTCGTCGCCGATCACGGCAACAACCGCATGGTCCTTGGAGCAGGAGGCGAGGACGTCCGCAAGCCCGTACACGGGCTCCGCGTTTGCGGCGAGCACTTGCTCCCAAAGGCGCAGGATGCCGTCGACATCGTCGGCGTGGTAGTCGCGGATGCGCCAACCGGTCATGGAGTCCCCCTTGAGCCCGTGCAATGAGCCTGTCATGAGAAGGATGCTCTCGGCATCCGATCACGGTCGTAGGTGATGTCGCTGAACACGGTTGTTGCCCAGCTGAACGATTGCGCAAATCGCGGCCTCTCCGTCGATCCAGCGCAACAGGCTGCCGCCGAACAGTGTCCCGTTCGCGTTCAGGTCCTCGGGGCGCACCCAGCGACGAGATCGAAAGGTGATTTCCTCTACGAAGGCTCTCTCGTCACGCGGCGGGAATGAGGATGTCGCGGACCAGAGCATCAAGCTGAGCGGCAGCATCGAGGAACTGACGCAGCGTGTTGCGCGCGGCGCCGAAGTCCTCGAACTCCGCAGGCACCATGCCATCGACTGCGTAGGCGCGACGGAACTCGGTCAGCGAATAGAGTTCGCTCAGGATGTCCGCGGCGACCGGTACGTCGATCCGGGACTCCGCCGGGATTTCGTTTTCATTGATGCGCGCCTGCCAGTCGAACGGAGGTGAAACGACCAGATCGCCACCGACGAGCTCTGACCACTGCAGATGATTGCGGAAGGCAGCGGAGAGGATGCGGCTCCGATAAGCGCGCTCGGTGAACAGGTGGTGTGCGCGCTTGAGCGCGGCGACCCCCGCCCAGTCCATGGGCACCCGGGCTGGTGAGGACGCGATGCTCCGAGGTCCATTTCTTGAGCCAATCGTCCAAGCGCCCACCCATGATCGTGACGACGTGACCGAACTCCTGCTCGGGCAGTCCGTCTGCGGCGCGCCGGTCAAGCGCCCGCTCGAGCGCTTCTCCGACCGCGACCGCCTGCGGGACGGTGAAGCTCAGGGTCGCGTTGATGCTGACGCCGCGATATGCGGCTTCCTCCATCGCGGCGATTCCGGTTGCTGTGGCGGGAATCTTGACGATGATGTTCTGGGCCAGCTGCGAGAACTCGACCGCCTGCGCGACGAGTGCGCGGCGAGAGCGGCGACAAGTCCGCCGCCCCCGCTGCCGATGACAACGACGTCGAACTCTTCGTCCCAGACGACTGCGCTCAAGACGTCAGCTCGATGCGTCCGATTTCACTGCCGACCGCGTAGGTCTCGTCGTCCGTGGCTTCTCCGTACCGGAGAATGCCGCTGGCAGCCGCCTCGATGTCCGTCTCGACCTTCTCCGTCTCGATGCTGTAGATCGCATCCCCCTCGCTGACGGGAGCCCCGTCGCCGACCAGCCATCCCACGAAGACGACCTCTTCGGACGCCATCGACACTTTCGGAATCGTCACCGACACTTCAGACACGTACTGCTCCCATCACTGTTCTTGCTGCATTGAGGATGCCGTCCACGCCAAGCGTCACGGCGAATTCAGAGGCCCGCGCGGGAATCGGCGTGAAGTCCGCCCCGACGCGCTGGACCGGCTCGGCCAGGACCCCGAAGAGCTTCGCCGAGATCTGCGCGGCGATCTCGGCCCCGGGCCCCGCGAAGGTGGTGGCGTTGTGGGCGATGACGGCACGACGAGTGCGACCCACCGACTCGAGCACGGTGTCCATGTCGAGGGGAAGCAACGACCGAAGATCGATGACTTCGGCCTCGATGCCTTCCTCCGCCAGCTTCTCGGCGGCCTGCAAGGTCGCCGTGGTCGCCAGGCCGTACGTGATGAGGGTCATGTCCGATCCCGGGCGGAGTACCGCCGCCTTTCCGATGGGCACCCGATGTCCGTCACCGACCGGCACTTCACCCTTCAGCCCGTATAGGCGTGACGCCTCGATGACGAGGACAGGATCGGGGTCGAAGATGGCCTCGAGAAGCAGCCCCTTAGCGTCGGCAGGGTTGCTGGGGAAGACGACCTTCATTCCTGGAACGTGCATAAACCAGGCCTCGAGAGACTGCGAGTGCGTGCCGCCCGAGCCGGTTCCCGCGAAGACGGCGGTGCGCACGGTCAGCGGGCAGGTTGTGCGCCCGCCCGACATGTATCGGATCTTGGCCGCATGGTTGACCATCTGATCCATCGCGATTCCGATGAAGTCCATGATCATGATCTCGGCAACGGGCTTGAAGCCCTCGATCGCGGCACCGACGGCGGCGCCGATGATCGCTGCCTCCGATATTGGGGTATTCATCACCCGGTCGTCACCGAAGGCCGTCGAGAGTCCGCGGGTGACACCGTTGACCCCCGCGGCGGGATCTGCGAGGTCCTCCCCGAGGAGGAAGACCGTGGGGTCGGTCCGAAGGGCTTCCTCGAGCGCCTCGTTGAGAGCCTCACGGATGGAGATGACGCGTGTGTCAGTCATGAGTGACCACCAATTCGTTTGCGTAGACGTCGGCGCGGATCTCGTCGGCGTCCGGGATGGGTGCGGCGAGAACGATCTTGAGTGCTTCCTCGACCTCGGCCGCAGCCTCGGCGCGGATCCGGTCGATCTCGGCCTGCGAGATCCCCCTCTCGACGAGGTACCGGGGGAAGGTGACCATGGGGTCTACCGTCTTCTGGTGCGCGAGCTGATCTCCCGGGATGTACTTGCCCGAGTCGCCTGCGTAGTGACCTTCGAATCGGAAGGTCACGGCCTCGACCAGAGTGGGGCCGCMTCCCGCCCGGGCGCGTTCGACGGCTTCCTCGAGCGCCGATACCATTGCGACCGGGTCATTGCCGTCGACAGTGACCCCCGGCATCCCGACGCCCTTGGCGCGATCGGCCACATGCGGGATCGCCATCGTGTCCTCGATCGGAGTCATCTCGGCGTACAGGTTGTTCTGGCACAGGAAGACGACCGGCAGCTTCCAGACCGCCGCCAGGTTGACGCCTTCATGGAACGACCCCGTGTTTGTGGCCCCGTCGCCGAACGTGACGACGACGACACGGTCGGAGCCTTGCTTGACCGCGGCAAGGGCGGCACCGACTGCGATCGGTATGCCGGAACCCACGATGCCGGTCGTGAGCAGCACTCCATGTTCGGGATCGGTGATGTGCATCGTGCCGCCTTTGCCACGCGAGGCGCCGACGGAGGTGCCCATCACCTCGCCGATGATCTCGGTGAGCGGCACGCCCTTCGCGACGTGGTCATGCAGACCGCGGTAGGTGGTGACCAGCCGGTCGTCCTGCCGGAGCACGTGACCCATCGCGGCGGACACGGCTTCCTGTCCGCGTGAGGGCCAGATCACCGTGGCGAGCTCTCCTCGCTTGATGCCGGTGACGATGCGCGTATCCAGCGCTTCCTCACGGGCCATCGACCGCCACAGACTCCGCAGCGCCGCGGTGTCGAGAACGGAGGCCGTACCGACGGCCTCGGTTGTTGCGCTCATGTCGCACTCCTTTCCAGATCCTTCATGTTGTTGTCCTCAGCGACCTCGGACCGCACGCCCCGCTTCTCGAGAACCAGGGAGTCGCCCTTGCATCGCAGCTGGCATGCCAGCCGCACCAGGCTGTCGCTAGCCATCGGTCCCGGCATCTTCATCCGTACGGCGTCGAGCTCTGCATCCTCGGCGGGGAGAGCATCGCGCTCACCGTCGACGATCTTCGTGAAGCAGCTCATGCAATCCAGCTGCCCCCAGCACTGAGTCGGCCAGACATAGCC